>JAHLLD010000011.1 GCA_020444325.1 bacterium | reverse complement strand
AATCTGGAATCTGGAATCTGGAATCTGGAATCTGGAATCTGGAATCTGGAATCTGCAATCCGTCTTGCATCTATCCCCTTATTCAGAGTATATTTGTTCTTCGACTGGGGCTGTAGCTCAGTTGGGAGAGCGCTACATTCGCATTGTAGAGGTCGAGGGTTCGATTCCCTTCAGCTCCACTAGATTGTCTAGATAATCCGAGTCACGCAGTATGGAATTGCACGAGAAAACAGGCAGCAACACACATATCACAAAAGACACGGATTCCAGGAAATAAGTGCATCGTTGAGGTGCACTTTTTTTATGGTCCGAGTTCAGAACATATTATCCGCATTGTATGCGTGGGCACCCGCCACCCTGGCCTGGGAGCGGGATAACATTGGTCTCCTCGTCGGTTCCGCCGAGGCTGCGGTGACCTCTGTCCTCGTCTGTCTCGATATCACTCCTGCCGTCGTCGAGGAGGCGAAGCGCAGGGGAGCAAACCTTATCGTGGCGCATCATCCCGTCATTTTTCATCCCCTGAAATCCCTCCGTACCGATGGATATCCCGGCAGCATGTATGCCTCATTGCTGCGGGCGGATATCAATGTCATCGCCATGCATACGAACGCAGATGCCGCTCATGATGGATTGAATACTGCGCTGGCAGGCAAATTCAGGCTCAACAATACTGCGCGCCTTGATGGTGTTCGGGAGGAGAGCCGCCTCGCGAGGATTATAGGCATGGCTGGCGCGGATCGTGACAGTGCACTCCGGGCCGCGCTCGGTGATCTGGAAGGATTTGAAGTTCTGCCTTCGGTCAGGAATGATGAACTGAACATTATCCTTCCCACCTGGCGCATTCCGGCACTTCGTGCGGCGGTGCGTGAGACGGGAGGGGAGAGTACACGCATACTGCTCTCGAAGCTCGAGGAAGCGCTTCCGCATCATGGCATTGGTGTTGTCGGTGAGCTCGAGGAGGAAATGGATACGGATGCATTTCTGCAGCGTGTCAAGCAGGTACTCGGGTGTACGCAATTGCGCTGCAGTCCCTTCGACGGTACCCGACGCATCAGACGCGTCGCCGTGTCCAGCGGAGCCGGATCCTCATACGTGCGCGCAGCAGTGTCCGCTGGCGCCGATGCACTGGTTACAGGTGACCTGACGCATCACACATTTTTGGACTATCAGCATGACATCCTGCTCGTTGATGCAGGCCATCATGAGACGGAAAAGCTTTTTATCGACCTCTGCGCAGAAGAACTTGAGCGCGGGTCTTTCCAAGACAAGCAAAAAATTGATATTTTACGCACACAGACCGAGACCAACCCCATCCGGTTTGTTTAGCACGGAAGAACTAAAGGAGATCTCTTGAAAAGCACACTTCAATCGCTGTACCTGCTTCAATTGCTCGACACGGAACTCGATGAGCTGCGCGAGTTGCGCGGTGACCTCCCGGAAACCGTCAACGCCATGGAAGCCGAGTTGAAAATGGTAGAACAGCGCATCGAGGAATGCGACGAAGCCCTGAAAAAAGGTGCTGTCGAGCGCAGCCAGATGGAGAAGGAATCCCTCGAGCTTATCGCCAAAATCGACAAGTACAAAGGTCAGCAGCTCGAAGTGACCAATAACAAGGAATACGACGCGCTCACCCGCGAGATGGAAACGGCGGAGAACACCATCGCCAGCCATGAAGCGGAGATCGAACAGACCATGCAGCGCGCGGACGAGCTGAAGACCAGCAAGACCGAGTTCGAGACCCGTCATGAAGAATTGGTCAAGGAGCTCGAGGTCAAGCACGAAGAGCTGAAAGAGATTCTCGAGGCCACGAATGAAGAAGAAATGACCCTTGAGGCCAACCGCGAAGAGGCGTTGAAGGGTCTGCTCGAAAAAGATCTTGAACTGTATACGCGCATCCGCGAGGCGAAGGGAAAGGCCGTAGCGCCGATCCGCCGTGAATCCTGCAGCGGCTGCTACAATGTCGTGCCGCCCCAGATGATCCTCGAGGTGAAGAAGAACGATCGTCTCTTCATCTGCGAGCATTGCGGCCGCATTCTCGTCTCAGAAGAAATCGCTCAAGAAACGAGCATATAACAAGCGGGCTCATGTCCATCGGGCAGTCGCCTTTGCCGCAAGGCAGGGGAGGAAAGTCCGAACTCCGCAGGGCTGGGTGCCGGATAACGTCCGGGCGTCGAAAGGCGACGGAAAGTGCAGCAGAAAACACACCGCCAGTCCCCACGCTTCGGCGTAGGAAAAGGTAAGGGTGAAATGGTGCGGTAAGAGCGCACCGGCAGACTGGAGACAGTCTGGCCTGGCAAACCCCACCCGGAGCAAGACCGCGTAGGAGTACCGTCTTCCGAACTGTGTTGCCCGCGCAGTGTCCCCGCCTTGCAGGGACCGGTACTCGGGTAGGTCGCTTGAATCCTGCAGCAATGCCGGATCCAGATAGATGACTGCCTCTTCCACCGCCGTGCATCGCGAAGAGCGCTTTGCGCTCAATGCTTCGCGCGAAGTGGAACAGACAGAATTCGGCTTACAGATGGACGTGAGTCCCTTGTTTCAACCCCAGAAATTTGAAAAAAGAGTAAGAAAATGTTTATAGTACAAATTACAAAAAGGATTCACTCATGGACGCAAAATGGAGCATCAGGGCCCCCGGGGATCCTGCCAAGGTGCGTCGGCTTGTTGAGGAGATTCATGTACCTCAAGTCATCTCTTCGATCCTGATCAGCCGCGGAATCGAGGACTACGATTCCGCGAAGGCCTTCTTTCGTCCCGCACTCGATCAGCTTCATAACCCTTTTCTCATGCACGACATGGAAAAGGCAGTGTCGCGTATCGTTGCTGCGAAGGACAAGAAGGAAAAAGTTCTCGTATACGGGGACTATGACGTTGACGGGACCAACAGTGCCAGCCTGCTCTACCTCTTTCTCCGTCGCATCGGATGCGACGCGGAGGTGTACATCCCTGATCGCATGAGCGAGGGATACGGCATCTCGGAGGCAGGTATTGACTACGCCGACGGTATCGGAACCACGCTGCTCATTTCCATTGACTGCGGCATTACCGCCGTGTCACAGGTCGAGTACGCGAAGACACGTAATATTGACGTCATCATCTGCGATCATCATGAACCCGGGGCCGAAATTCCCGATGCGCATGCCGTGCTCGATCCGCTCAAGCCGGGCGATCTCTACCCGTTCAAATATCTTTCGGGTGCAGGTGTGGGGTTCAAACTGATTCAGGGACTGGCCGAATACTACTCGATGCGGGAAGTGCCGTACGAGTATCTCGATTTCGTCGCAATCGCCGCGGCAGCCGATATCGTCCCGATGGTCGGGGAAAATCGGATCCTCGTGCACTACGGATTGAAGATTATCAACGACAATCCCCGCGCCGGCATCAAGGCGCTGATGGATTCATCAAACCTGCGATACGGCGATCTCACCGCGCAGCAGATCGTCTTCGTCATGGCGCCGCGCATCAACGCGGTGGGCAGGCTGGGCGACGCCACACGGGCCGTGGAGCTTCTCACCTGTGATGAGGATGTCCGCGCACGCGAATGTGCTCTGATCCTCGAAGAGGAGAACCGCAACCGTCGGGTGATTGACGAGGAAACGTTCAATCATGCCGCACAGGTGGCGGAAGATTTTCTCGCGGGTGATGAAGAACGTCCCATCGTACTCCACAACGGCGACTGGCATCCCGGTGTCATCGGCATCGTGGCTTCCCGTCTTGTTGAGAAATTCTATCGTCCCACCGTGCTGCTCACGACCATCGACGGTGTCGCGAAAGGCTCGGCGCGCAGCATCATGAACTTCAACATCTATGAAGCGCTGAGTCGCTGCGAGCATCTGCTCCTGCAGTTCGGCGGACACAAGTATGCTGCCGGACTGGCACTCGAAATTGAGAAAATCCCGGAGTTCCGTGACTGCTTCATGAAGGTCGCCGAGGAAATGCTCGACGAGGAAATGCTCACGCATGAAATCGTCGCGGATGCGCAGATCAGACTGCCGGATATTACCCCGCGGTTTTTCCGCATCCTCAAGCAGTTCGCACCCTTTGGTCCGGGCAACCTGCGGCCGGTCTTCTTCTCGCATGATGTCGAGGTGTTCGGGAGTCCGCGCATCGTCGGACGCGATCATCTGAAGATGAAGGTGCGTCAGGACGGTGTGGTATTCGACTGCATCGGGTTCGGTCTCGGATCCCGTCTCCCTGAGGTGGCGGATGACGGCGCCCGCGCGGACATTCTGTTTACCATCGAGGAAAACAGCTGGAACGGGAATGTCTTCCCGCAGCTGAAGCTCAAGGATGTGCGTACCACCAACGAAGAACGCACCCAGCAGGAAATCCTCGCGCAAATCAAGAGTTTTCAGGAAGATTAACACATACTCATTGTTCTGGAGGTTACGATGTCTGGTCATTCCAAATGGTCGACCATCAAACGGGCGAAGGGCGCCAAGGATGCCGCACGCGGCAAGCTTTTCGGCCGCCTCATCAAGGAAATAACGATTGCCGCCCGTGACGGCGGCGGTGATATTGACGCCAATCCCCGGCTTCGGCTTGCTGTTGACAAGGCCAAAGGCGCCAACATGCCCAACGACAACATCAAACGCGCCATCCAGCGCGGAACCGGTGAAGTCGAAGGCGTCAACTATGAAGAAATCACGTATGAGGGATACGGTCCGGGTGGCGTGGCATTCCTCATCGAGACCATCACCGATAACAAGAACCGCACAGTCGCGGAAATCCGCCACCTCTTCTCGAAGAATAACGGCAACCTCGCCGAGGCCGGCGCCGTGGGATGGAAGTTCGACCGCAAGGGCATCGTCACCATCCCGAAGAAATACGAAGAAGAAGAGCTCATGCTGATCGCCATCGAGGCCGGTGCGGAAGACATGAGCACGGAGGAGGATCACTTCGAAATCGTCACCGAATCTTCCAGTCTCGAGGACGTCAAAAAAGCGCTTGAGGAAAACAGCATCGAGGTCGAGGAGGCCGAAGTGCAGATGGTGCCGCAGAACACGTTGAAGGTGGACGGCAAGGACGCCGAAGGCGTCATCCGTCTGCTGGAAGTGCTCGAAGATCATGACGATGTGCAGAATGTCTACGCCGACTTCGATATCGATGCCGACGTGCTCGAATCACTGCAGCAGGGCTGATGATGCTTATCCTGGGTGTGGACCCGGGATCGCTGATCACCGGGTATGGCTTGATTGAAAGCAGTGGAAACAAATTCCATCGCCTGACTTCAGGTATCATTACGATGAAACCCTCAGACAGCGTTGCCGTGCGGCTGCGCAAGGTGTATGACGGACTCATTGAAGTCATCGACAGGGAGCATCCCGACGAATTCTGCATTGAGACGGCATTCTATGGAAAAAACATCCAGGCAACACTGAAACTTGGCCAGGTACGCGGTGTTGCCATTCTCGCCGCCGTGCACCGGCAGCTCGGTATTGCGGAGTATTCTCCACGAGAAGTCAAGCGCGCTGTCACCGGAAGCGGTGCCGCCGCAAAGCAGCAGGTGGAATACATGGTGAAAACCATTTTAGGACTGCGGGAAGATTTCAAAAAGTCGGATGAAGCCGACGGACTGGCCATTGCCATCACCCACGGCATGCAGCTGTCTACTCCCCGTGCCCGTGTGCGCAGTTGGGAAAGCTATCTCAAGGAACATCCCGACAGGATTCGGAAATGACTCTTTCGTGCGGGTACCGACCATACAGTTCTCAACATGACCGGAGAGTTCTGGAAATGACTGCGAGGAAAAGGCCATGATCGCCTTTCTGCACGGCACGCTGGCTGCAAAAGAAGCCGTTTCCGCCATTATCGAAGTGGCCGGTGTGGGGTATGAGGTCCACATCCCTCTCTCCACGTATGAAAAACTGCCGGCGACAGGGCAGGAGGTACAGCTTCTCACTCATCTGCACGTGCGGGAAGACGCAATGCAGCTCTACGGTTTCGCCACCGAGATGGAGCGCGCGCTTTTTCGCAAGCTGCAGAGCATTTCAGGTATCGGCGCCCGCATGGCCTTGAATATTCTCTCCGGTGCTGCGCCAGACGCTCTGCGTGAACGTGTCATTAACGGCGACGTCGCCGCATTGACGCGCATTCCGGGTATCGGACGCAAAACCGCAGAACGTATCGTGGTTGAACTGCGCGACAGTTTCATGCGCGAAAGCAGCTCCGAAGCCCTGAAAACAGGGGATAAAACTGCAGTCGCACGCGAAGAAGCGCTTATGGCACTCCAGGCACTCGGTTATCCCCGTGCCACCGCGGAAAAAGCCATCGCGGCCCTGCAGCGATCAGGTGAAAATGCCCCCGAGAGTACATCTGAACTGATAAAACTTGCACTCAAACAGCTCAATTCCCGTTAACCCCTTTGATAGCAATAGATAAGAAAAATTTAGCTAAACCCTTGCTTTAAGGAAACTGCTTATGTATATTGACTCCGCATTCACTGTTTCCAAGAGCCAACTTTAGTCTCTCCCTCCTCAGCTTCAGTTGGCTCTTTTTTATTTCCCCCTGCCACGATCTCCCCATTTGTACAGTCTCCGCTTGCATCATCTTTTCTGTGTACATTATTCGTCATAGATAGATGGAATGATTGAAAAATGGAAAAATCCACGTTTGACGGGTATGTTTCCATACTTCAATCATTCCATTTTTCCATACGCGGAGGGTGCGAAGCACCCGAAGCGTCAGAGCGCGCCGTCGCCGCTTTCTTCTGTGCGGATGCGGATGGCGTCTTCGACGGGGAGGACGAAAATTTTCCCGTCGCCCACCTGTCCCGTTGCGGCATGCTTGATGATGGTGTCGATCACGGGATCGGTCATGTGGTCGGCGACGACGATTTCAATTTTCAGTTTCGGGAGGGTGTCGATCTGGTATTCGGCGCCGCGATAGGTTTCGGTATGTCCTTTCTGTCTGCCGAAACCGCGGACCTCGGAGATGGTCATGCCGTAGATGCCTATTTCCTGCAGTCCATCACGGACGTCGTCGAGTTTGAAGGGGCGGATGATGGCTTCGATTTTCTTCATGCTTCAGGGCAGTAATTACGGAGGCGGGAAGTTAAAGCAGGGGGGAGGAAAAAGCAATGTTTGTTCTGGCGAACGAGTTTCGTAACATGATTGCGGAGCTGTTCATCCACGACAGAGTTGGAGTCTGCCTGCACATGTACCCAGCCCTTTTTTCCGTCGATCGTCCCGCTACCTCATCCCGGCTGCTGCTGATTTTTCGTCCCATTCTGCTGCTTCCACATCTCTTCTGGGCCTATTTCTATGGGATGGCCGCAGGGTTGCTGCAGTTCATTTCTTTCTGGGCCATCATTTTTACCGGAAGGCACCCGCAGGCGCTGTGGGAATTCCTGACGGGTTATCTCCGCTACCGCAGCCGCCTGAACGCGTACTGGTTACTCCTGTCCGACATCTACCCGCCGTTCAAAGGCGAGGCCGGTCAGTATCCTGTTCGTGTCCATGTTGATTATCCCGACCGTCTTTCCCGTCTCACCGTGTTTTTCCGGCTGCTGATTCTCTTTCCGCACCTGTTTTTTTCCATTGGCTACATCTTCGTTTCGAGCATCGTGAGTTTCCTCGCATTCTGGACCGTGCTGTTCGCCGGGAAGCTTGCACGCTGGCAGTTCGAATGGCTGTACGGCTGGTTTATCTACACATCCCGCCTGGATGCGTACATGCTCTATCTCGTTGACGAGTATCCGCCGTTCAACGGGTCGCAGCCCAGGGCGGCAGGAGAGAGATTCCCGAATGAAACGAGAATCAGGGAATGAGATTTAATACTCGGTATTGTTTGATGTTTTATTGTTTTTTCATAGTTTATCCAAGATACTTTGTCTTTAGCAACTACTGATATTGACAAATGCTGACAGAATTTGGTAAAGCCCTGGTTTTCATCATCCTGGGGCTGGTTTTCGTAGCAGGCGGCCTGCTTGTGGCGAAACTTCTCAGACCGCACAATCCCACCGACGAGAAAACGCTTCCATACGAGTGCGGAGAGGATCCTATCGGACCTCAGTGGATGCGATTCAATATTCGATTCTACGTCGTTGCCCTTATTTTCATTCTCTTTGATGTCGAACTGGTCGTGCTGTTTCCCTGGGCAGTGATCTTCCAGAAGATAGGGATGTTCGCGTACCTCGCCGGCGCCATCTTCATCGTGATCCTTTTCCTCGCGGATTTCTATCTGTGGGGCAAGGGCGATCTCGAGTGGGTGCGTCCGCAGCCGCAGGTCCCTTCCCTGGATGCACTGGTTGACAGGGGGACACTCCGTCGCGCCCCTGCGGCGGGGGGTGACACCCTTCCTACCGACGAACCCGCGACACAGGCTGACTGAGAGCGAAAGGAGTATTCATGGGTCTTCTCGACAAGCAATTCGACGACGGCAACATTGTTATCACATCGGTCGAAGGGGTATTGAACTGGGCGCGGCTCTGCTCGCTCTGGCAGATGTCCTTCGGTCTGGCCTGCTGTGCCATCGAGATGATGGCGGCAAGTGCCTCGCACAATGACATCATGCGTTTCGGCGTGCTCCCGCGTCCGAGTCCCCGTCAGTGTGACGTGATGATCGTTGCCGGTACCGTCACCCTCAAAATGGCTACGCGCGTCAAGCGCCTCTACGAACAGATGGCCGAACCCCGTTACGTGGTTTCCATGGGCAGCTGCTCCAACTGCGGCGGACCTTACTGGGAACACGGGTACCACGTGCTCAAGGGCGTGGATCGTGTGGTTCCGGTCGACGTGTACATTCCCGGTTGTCCCCCGCGTCCCGAAGCGTTGCTCGAGGGCTGGATGCGACTGCAGGAGAAAGTACGCGATTTCACTCTGGTCAAGGAAAAAGGCGCTCCTGTCGGTGAGAAAGCGTAAGCCGGTCTCATCATGCCTTTCCTGACCCGATTCATTCCGACACGTTAATTTTCCACAGAGCCATGGCCATGGAAACCAAGGAAATATTTGAATATCTCTCGGCATTGTTCAACGATGTCGCGCTGCAGCTCGATGAGGAAGTGCCCTGCATCATTGTGCCCCGCGAGAGCATCCGGGAAGTCGCTCTGCAGCTGCGCGATGATGAGAAGCTGCTGTTCGACTCGCTGATGTGTCTGAGCGGCGTTGACGGGGCAGACGGTACACTGCTGGCCGTGTATCATCTGCATTCGATCAAGCTCGAACACAAGGTAACCATCAAGGTTATCGTGCAGGCCGATGATCCGCATGTTCCCACTGTGGAAAAGGTCTGGCGCATTGCCGATTGGCATGAGCGCGAGGCGTATGATCTCATCGGGATCATTTTTGACGGACACCGTGACCTGCGGCGCATCCTGCTCCCGTATGACTGGGAAGGGTACCCACTGCGCAAGGATTATGAAGTCCCCGAGTTTTACAACGGCATGAAAGTTCCTTACTGATCAGGATATTTCTTCTATGAGTGAAATGTTAGAAGATCTGCGGGCCGACATCGAAGCCGGTCGCCTCAAAACCGACGAACTGGTTCTCAATATGGGACCCCAGCATCCGTCCACCCACGGTGTGCTGCGCCTCGAGCTGGTGCTCGACGGAGAAGTCATTGTCAAGGTGATCCCGCATCTCGGCTATCTGCACCGCTGTTTCGAGAAGCATGCCGAAGCGATGACATATCCGCAGGTCATCCCGTACACCGACCGCATGGATTATCTCGCGGCGATGAACAATAATCACGGTTTTGCCCTGGCAGTGGAAAGACTGATGGGCATCGAGGTGCCGGAGCGCGTTGAGTACATCCGCGTCATCATGGCCGAGCTGCAGCGTATCGCATCGCATCTCGTGGCCATCGGTACCTTTGGCATGGATATCGGCGCATTTACGCCGTTCCTCTACTGCTTCCGTGACCGTGAATACATTCTCGATATTTTCGAGAAAACCTGCGGAGCGCGTCTGCTCTACAATTATATGTGGGTCGGCGGACTCTCGCATGACGTGCATGAAGGATTCGAGAAGGAAGTCGCGGATTTCATCAAGAAATTCCGTCCCACCATCACGGAAGTCAACAACCTTCTCAACTTCAACAAGATTTTCATCGAGCGCACGGCGAATGTCGGTGTGCTGCCGGTGGACGTGGCCGTCAGCTATGGCTGCTCGGGTCCGATGCTTCGCGGGTCGGGCGTGGATTTCGATCTTCGCCGCGATGATCCGTACTCCATCTACGACCGTTTCGACTGGAAGGTCTGCACCGGCACCGGCGAGGCCGGGACGCTCGGCGATTGCTGGGACCGTCACATGGTGCGTGTCTGGGAGATGGAAGAAAGCTGCAAGATCATTGAGCAGGCGCTTGAGAACATCCCTGAAGGGGACATCGGTGAAGCCATTCCCAAGCGCGTGCGTCCCCCGAAAGGTGAAATCTACACGCGCGTGGAGAATCCTCGCGGCGAACTCGGTTACTACGTGATTTCCGACGGTTCCGGGAATCCCTTCCGCGTCAAGGTACGCGGACCCAGCTTCGTCAACCTCAGTGTGATCGACGAGATATCCCGCGGTCAGCTCGTCGCTGACCTCGTAGCCATCCTCGGCAGCGTGGATATCGTTCTCGGTGAAATCGACAGATAACAAGGCACATTCAGCTCGGAACATTTATGGAATCCTTGCTTCAATCTTTTCTCGGCGACAATCTCCTGACCCTGGTGCTGTACTGCGCACTGCCGCTGGTTTTCATCCTGCTGTACGCGCTGCTCGCCATTCTCGGCGAGGTCAAGATCTCCGCATGGATGCAGGACCGTCTCGGTCCCATGCGCACCGGTCCCTACGGCATCATTCAGCCCATCGCCGACGTGTTCAAGCTGCTGCAGAAGGAAGACATCACCCCGAAGGAAGCGGACAAGTTTCTTTTCAATCTCGCGCCCTTCCTCTCCTTCATGGCGGCGTACGCCGCGTTCGCGGTAGTTCCGTTCAGTTCGCAGTATGTCGGCTCCGATATGAATCTCGGTGCCTTCTACCTGATCGCCATCGGCTCGCTGAACGTTGCGGCCATCATGATGGCCGGCTGGGCGTCGCACAACAAGTACAGTCTTTTCGGCGCCATGCGATCGGTCGCGCAGATCGTCAGCTATGAGGTCCCTGCCGCCATGATGCTCGTCATCATCGTCATCTTCGTCGGCAGTCTCAACATGCAGGACATCATCACCGCGCAGTCGGGTCCCATCTGGAACTGGTTCGTTTTCGGCGGACCGAAAGCGGATGTGCAGCTCGCGAGCGGGGAGGTGCTTGCAGCGTCATGGGCCAACCTGATTTTCCTTCCCTTCTTCCTGGCGGCATTCGTGATGTACTATATCACCGCGCTGGCTGAAACCAACCGTACACCGTTCGACATTCCGGAAGCGGAATCCGAACTCGTGTCAGGCTACCACACCGAGTACAGCGGCATGAAATTCGCCATGTTCTTCATGTCCGAATATGCCAACATGTTCCTCGTCTCCGCCGTGACTGCGATTCTCTTCTTCGGTGGATGGAACAGTCCTTTCGGCGTGTATCTCGGAGACGCCTTCGACGCACAGTGGCTGGTGGCTCTCGAACAATTTGGCTGGCTGGCCCTGAAGGGATTGTTCTTCGTCTTTGTCATCATCTGGCTTCGCTGGACGCTGCCGCGTCTCCGCGTCGACCAGCTCATGTACATGTGCTGGAAAGTGCTGATTCCGTTTTCCTTCGGCATCGCACTCATCGTCGGATTCCTCGTGGTGGTTCTCAAATAATACGAGCGGAAGAAAGACAGCTTATGAGCGGCTATTTCAAAGATATCTACGACGGCATCGCCACCGCCATGGTGGGCATGCACATTACCTGGAAGCACCTGTTCACGAAATCGGTGACCATCCAGTACCCCGATGTCAAGCGCGAACTGCCTGACCGGGTGCGCAACCGGCTCTATGTGAACATGGACGATTGCATTGGCTGTGACCAGTGCGCGAAAGCCTGTCCGGTAAACTGCATCACCATCGAAACGGCGAAATCACTCCCGACCGAAGATCTCGGCCAGACCTCGCAGGGGAAGGCCAAGAAACTCTGGGTCACCAAATTCGATATCGACATCGGCAAATGCTGCTACTGCGGACTCTGTGTCTTTCCCTGTCCGACAGACTGCATTTTCATGACCGATGTCTTCGAGTTTTCCGAGTATAACCGGGATGATCTCATCTATAAATACGCGACGCTCTCCGATGAGGAAGCCGCGGAAAAAACCGCCAACGCCGAAAAGGCAAAGGCTGAGGCCGAAGCCAAGAAAAAGGCGATGATGGAAGCCAAGAAAAAGGCTGCAGCCGAGAAAGCCGCTGCTGAAAAGGCTGAAGAGCCGAAGGCGGCAGAGCCGAAGGCGGCAGAGCCGAAGGCGGCAGAGCCGAAGGCTGAAGAGCCGAAGGCTGAAGAGCCGAAGGCTGATGAGGACAAGGCGGCCGGAGACAACAATGAAACAACGGAGAACGGATAATCGGTGGCTGTCGCGGCGCATGACCGCGCTGGCAAACCATAACCATCTAGCGTGAGCCAATGGAAATTACGATTCTCTTTTATGTATTTGCGGCCCTGACCGTGGGCTCGGCCCTCGTGGTCGTGTTTTCCCGCAGCGTCATCTACGCGGCGTTTTCACTGCTCTTCACATTCATGGGTGTTGCCGGACTCTACGTCCTGCTCAGTGCCGACTTTATTGCGGTTGCACAGATCATGGTGTACATCGGCGGTATTCTCATCCTTCTGGTTTTCGGTGTCATGCTGACGCGCAAGGCCACGGATGTGGAACTGCAGCGCGGGACGATGAAAACGCTGCCGGCCCTTCTCGTCGCCGGTGCCGTGATGGGAACCCTGGTGCAGTTGCTGCGGGATACGAACTGGCATACGGTCAACACGATGCAGACGATCGACGGCACAACCCTCGAACTCGGTGAACTGCTCATGACGACCTTCATCCTGCCCTTTGAAGTTGCGGGCGTCCTGCTGCTCGTCGCCGTCATGGGCGCGGCGCTCATCGCCCGAAAGGAGGCACAGTAACATGATGGAAATAGGACTGACTCACTATCTCGTCGTCAGCGCCCTCCTGTTCGGACTCGGCGTACTCGCATTGTCGATCCGTCGTAATGCCGTACTCATGCTGATGGGAATCGAACTCATCCTGAATTCGGCGAACATCAACCTGGTGGCCTTCAGCCGCTTTAAAAGTGCGGCCCTGAATCTTGATGGACATGTGTTTACACTGTTCGTGATCATCCTCGCCGCCGCCGAAGCCGCGGTTGCCCTCGCCATCGTTCTTCACATTTACAAAACCAACAATACGGTGGAAGCTGATCGTATCAGCAGCCTGAAAGAATGACAGTGCGTCAGGTCACATATCGTCGACTCTTTTTCGTTCTTCTCTTCGCCGGTGCCATGGTTATTGCCATGGCTGCATCCCTGCATGCGCAGAAGGTCACGTATACCTGGAATCCCCGCAACATGCTGGTGATCGGAGCGGGTGGGGGACTGTCGAAGTATTTCGGTGAATTCACCGATCAGCATTTCGCTGCCATCGGGCAGGGACATGCCAAGTATTTCCTTCTGCCGGAACTCGCAGTCCAGCTTGACGGCGGTATGGGGAACTACACATACAACAGGCGTCTGCGCGATGAATTCAAAGACGCGTATATCCGCCAGTTTTACCGCGATCCCAAACTGGTCGGGCTTCTCGAATACCCAGAAGATTTCAGCAGCGTGGCCGATGATCAGCGATTCCGCAACCAGGTCATGGAGACGGACAAGCTGTGGTTCGTCGAAGGCCGCCTGATTGTCAATCTCTTCCCGCAGCGGAAAATCAATCCCTACCTGTCCGTCGGCGCCGGCATGATGCGCTATGAGAACAACAACGCGAGTACCACGCTCTCCGATGGCAATCCGCTGCTCAACGTCACGTTCGGCGAAGAGCCGTTTACCGTGGATACGCCTGGCGGACTCGTGACCGACGATTCGAATCTGCCTGACGGCGCCAACACACTGCCCATCGTTCCTGTGGGAATGGGACTCGATCTGATCCTCACCGAACAGGTCGCACTGAACGCCGATCTGACTTACCGTTTTCTGCTTGGAGACGGGAAAGACATGATGGACGGTTTTGGCAAAGTGGTGCAGGAAAACTTCAATGCGGCGGGACGCGTCGACAGAACTGAATCGACGGAAAATGCGGATTCGTGGGGAAGCTTCACCATCGGTGTGCAGGTGTACCTGTTCGGTCACAGCGATCGTGACGGTGACGGCATGAGCGATTCGTTCGAAGAGAGTATCGGGACCGATCCGCTCAACCCCGACACCGACGGCGATGGCCTCACCGACGATGAGGAATACGAGATTTACGGTACTGATCCCCTGAAAACGGATACGGACGACGATCGTTTGACGGATGCGGAAGAGGTCGCCAAGAACACCGACCCGCGTAAGCCCGATACCGATGGTGATGGTCTGACCGAAGGTGAAGAATTTGCGCACGGTACCGATCCGTTTGACACCGATTCTGACAAGGATGGTCTGACGGATGGGGAAGAAGTGCACCAGTACAATTCCGATCCGCTCCGTATGGATTCGGACTCGGATGGCATCAGTGATCTCGATGAGGTCAAACAGTATCACAGTGATCCCCGTCTGCGCGATACGGACGGTGACGGACTCGAGGATGCTGAAGAAGTGCGTTTGAAGACCGATCCCGCATCAGAAGACAGTGATGGTGACGGACTCAGGGACGGAGCGGAAATTAAAACCTACAAAACGGATCCCCTGAGGGCCGACAGTGACGGAGACGGCCGGGACGATGGCTCGGAAATCAACAGCGGTTCCGATCCCTTCGGGCAGGATTCCGACGGAGACGGCATCGCGGACGGCGATGACCGGTGTCCCGGAGAACCGGAAACGGTCAACGGCTACAGGGATGAAGACGGATGTCCCGATGCAAAACCACTGACAACGGAGCCTCTCGAGGTCGGAGCGAAGCTCGTGCTTGAGGGTGTGGAATTCGAAGAAGCCTCTGCAACGCTGACCTCGGAAGCCCAGGAAATTCTTGCCTCCGCATTGCAGACGCTGCAGGACCATCCCGCTCTGCGCGTCGAGATCGGCGGGCACACCGACAGCCGCGGCTCCACCGCAGCGAACAGGGAGCTCTCACAGCTCCGCGCCGAGTCGGTAAAAACGTTTTTGACAGGGAAGGGCATCGATCCTTCAAGGCTGGAAATCAAAGGGTACGGGGAATCCGAACCCCGTGACAACAACGCGACTCCAGCCGGACGGGCCCGCAACAGACGTATTGAATTCAAGATTCTCTCCGTCGAATGAATCATAGAAGTACGCGACACGCGATAATCACAGGAATGCGAATCGAGCTATGACAGCGGATACTCTGATAACACTCGCAATCATTATTCTCCTTCTGCCGCTCTTTTCCTTCACGCTGCTTCTGGCGTTTGGAAAGAAGCTGCCGCGGAAGGGGGATACCATCGCCACAGGCCTGATGTTCATCAACCTGGGTCTCGCCCTCGTAGTGCTGTTCGGTGTGCTCGGACTGCCTGAAGCGCCGGCAATTCCCGGTTTCCCGCAGGAACCGATGCAGAAGGTCTTCACATGGGTAGACTTCGGCAGCACCGTCACGCTCATGGGACATGAGATTCCATTGCGCATCGACCTCGGCTTCATGGTTGACCGTGTGGTGGCGATCATGCTGGTCGTGGTGACACTTATCACCGCACTGGTGCATCTGTTCTCGATAGGCTACATGAAAGGCGATCCCAAATATCATCGCTTTTTTGCCTACCTCGGGATCTTCGCCTTCTCCATGCTCGGGATCGTGATTACGAACAATCTCCTGATGATGTACGCGGCCTGGGAACTGGTCGGACTCAGCTCCTATCTTCTCATCGGTTTCTGGTATGAGAAGCCCGCACCCGGATATGCCGCGACCAAGGCCTTCCTTGTCAACCGCGTCGGCGATATTGGTATGTGGACGGGTATCATGATCCTGTTCACCAATTACGGGACGTTTCGTTTCGACGAGATTTTCGCTGCGATCTCCGCGGGGCATATGCCATTCGGCTCCGAAGCCTGGCTGACTGCTGCCGGTATTCTCATCTTCATGGGAGCGATCGGAAAGAGCGCGCAGTTCCCTCTGCATACCTGGCTGCCCGATGCGATGGAGGGTCCGACACCGGTGTCCGCACTCATCCATGCAGCAACCATGGTTGCGGCAGGCGTGTACCTCGTCGCGAGAGTGTTTCCCATGCTTTCAGGTGGAGCCCTGTTCGTCATCGCCATCATCGGTACCATAACCGCCTTCGTCGCCGCGACGATCGCCATGGTGCAGAACGACATCAAGAAAGTGCTCGCGTATTCAACGGTGAGCCAGCTCGGATATATGATACTGGCGATGGGAGTGGGCGCCTACACGGCGGGCTTCTTCCATCTCGTTACGCATGCAATGTTCAAGGCCTGTCTCTTCCTCGGATCAGGATCCGTCATTCACGCCATGCATGATGGACTCCATCACATCGACGATCATCACAGTGATGCGCAGGACATCCGGAACATGGGCGGGCTTGCGAAGAAAATGCCCGTGACTTTCGCAACGTTCCTCGTTGCCACGCTGGCCATATCGGGTGTGCCGCTTTTCTCCGGCTTTCTGAGCAAGGACGAAATTCTGGCCGGTGCCTGGGCGTTCGGCGGCATGCAGGGCGAGATCGCGGTACTCGTACCGTGGATCGGTTTCTTCGTCGCCGCCCTGACAGCGTTTTACATGTTCAGAGTTGTCATCCTTACCTTCCTCGGTGAATCGAAGCGGCCGGATATCTTCGCGCATATGCATGAGTCACCGATGAACATGAAGCTCCCACTGATCGTGCTTGCATCACTCTCGATCTTCATCTTTTATTCGGTCAATCCCTTCTCCGGTCCTTCCGGCTGGTTCGTTCGTGAAGTCCCGACCCCTGTCACGGTGACCGGAGAGCACTGGTACGGATTCCATCACGCCGAGGGTCCCATGCATGCAGAGGGGGACATGACGCATGAGGAGGCAGTGCATCCGGAGACCGGGGAAGAGGAGCTGGCTGCAGCACCGGCCGCAACTTACCGGCATGCAGGACAGGAGTCGCTCACGCACGCGACACATTCCGTGCACATCCCGGCCATGATTACATCCCTGCTGCTGGCCTTCTCAGGAATTGCGATCGCCTTCCTGGTGTACAGGAAAAAGGTGATTGACCCCGACAAGGTGGTCGAGAAAATTCGTCCGCTGCACACCTTCCTGATGAACAAATGGTATTTCGACGAGATCTATGAAAAATGGGTTGTCGTGCCCGGGGTGCATTTCGTTGCCCGCATGATGCACTGGTTCGATGCGCATATTGTCGACGGTGCGGTGAACGGTGTGGCGAGCGTGACACGTCTGCAGGCACATATCAGTGGTCTTTTCGACAAGTGGGTTGTCGATGGCGCCGTAAACGGTGTCGCATACGCCGCCGGTTTCTTCGGCATTCTTCTCAAGAAAACGCAATCAGGCAAGATTCAGGCATACATCGCGTTGGTACTCGCGGGTGTCGTGATTCTGTTTTGGGCCTTTAAATAATACAGCGATCGATATGAATAACAGCATACATCCGGAGGATTGATGCAATTCCCGATTCTCACCCTGATCACCTTCCTGCCGATTCTCGGCATGATCGTCGTCCTTCTCCTTCCCAAGGACAAGACGCGGGTCATTCAGACCACTGCTGTGATCGTCACCGGTCTGCAGGTGCTTCTGGCTATCCTGATCTGGATGACGTTCGACACAACAAAAGCCGGTATCAATGAAATTGCCACCATGCAATTCGTCGAGCGGATTCCCTGGATTGTCATCCCGGAAACTCCCTGGTTCGGCGCCATCCGCATTGATTATTTCATGGGCATTGACGGTCTCTCCATGCCGATGGTCCTGCTGACGGCGCTTATCACCTTCCTGGCGACGTTCGCGAGTTTCAGCGTTAAGAAATCGCTGAAGGGCTATTTCGCCATGTTCCTTCTGCTCGATGCTGGTATGATGGGCGTCTTCTGCTCGCTTGACCTCTTCCTGTTCTACGTTTTCTGGGAAGTGATGCTGCTGCCGATGTATTTCCTTATCGGAATCTGGGGCGGCCCACGTCGCGAGTACGCGGCCATCAAGTTCTTCCTCTATACCCTTGCCGGTTCCGTGCTGCTGCTGCTTGTCATGATCGGACTGTATTTCAGCACCGTCGATCCCGGAACGGGGCTGCATACGTTCAACATGATCGCGATGATGGATCCCGCCAATGTGACACAGGGAATTTTCGCGACAGTCGGAAGTACAGCGCGTATGCTGGCCTTCATCGGTCTGTTTATCGGTTTTGCCATCAAGGTGCCGATTTTCCCCTTCCATACCTGGCTGCCTGATGCACACGTGGAAGCGCCGACGGCCATCTCCGTTATCCTGGCCGGCGTACTGCTGAAAATGGGAACGTACGGGCTGCTGCGCATCAGCTTCCCGATTTTCCCGGAAATGACACTGTATTTCCAGATCCCCATGATGGTGCTCGGTTTCGTGAACATCGTCTACGGAGCTCTCTGCGCCATGGCGCAGACGGATTTCAAGAAACTCATCGCGTACTCCTCGGTGTCTCACATGGGATACGTGCTGCTCGGTATGGCGGCCCTCAACGTGCAGGGCATGACAGGAGCCGTATTCCAGATGTTCAACCACGGTACGATCACGGCAATGCTCTTCCTCCTTGTCGGCGTGCTCTATGACCGTGCGCATACCCGTGGACTCAACGAGTTTGGCGGCGTCTACAACAAGATGCCCGTGTATTCCTTCCTGACGGTGATCGCCTTCTTTGCGGCGATCGGACTCCCCTCGATGAGCGGCTTCGTCAGCGAAGCTTTTGTCTTCCTCGGCGCGTTCCAGGTCAGCAAGCTCTGGACCATTCTCTCGACACTCGGAATCGTCCTGGGCGCCGGCTATATGCTCTGGACCTTCCAGCGGGTGTTCATGGGAACGCTGCCTGAGAAATGGGAACCAGTACTCACTGATGTCAACGGACGCGAGCTGTTCACGCTCATTCCGCTGGCTGTGATTATCCTCGCGCTGGGATTGTATCCGTCTCCCGCGCTGAACTGGATGTCGACCTCGCTCGGACATCTGGTCGATCTCGTGAACGGAAGTGCCGGTCAGGTCATGATCAGTGCATTCTAATCACTTTACTGAACGATTAACGCAAGAGTGCTTGACGCATGATTGAAATTACCCTTGATAGCATCCCGTCGTTCTGGCCGGAAATCACGCTCTCGCTGGTGTTCGTCATCTCGATGATCGTGGAATTCGTGACTGGAAGGAAAGGGAAGGAGAGTACGGGGATGATCACCGGCATGGTGGTCCTGCTCGGACTCATCATCACCATTCTGCAGCTGCCGTTTCAGGATGTCACCCCGCGCCTGCTGTTCGGGACCATGATTACGATCGACCCGTTCGCGATGTTTTTCAAATACTTGATCCTCGCGGCCGGTATCATCGTCGTCGTATTCTCGATGCAGTCAGCGGAGGTGCGCAAACAGGAAACCATCGGTGAATTCTTCTGCTTCATCGCAGCCCTCACCTTCGGTATGCTCCTTATGACGAGCGCCTCGCATCTGCTGATGATTTATCTCTCCATCGAACTGGTCAGTATTTCATCCTACATCCTCGCAGGCTTCAGCAAAAAGCGCAAACGCTCAGGCGAAGCGGCTCTGAAATACGTCATCTTTGGAGGCGCCGCTTCGGGCGTGATGCTGTACGGCTTTTCATTGCTCTACGGCTTGACCGGCAGCCTCGATATCTACAGTCTGCAGGCGTATTTCGCCAGCGGACTTCTCGAGGGATCGAATATGCTGACGCTGCTTCTCGCCGTTGTCATGATCCTCGCCGGTTTCGGCTATAAGATCTCCGCTGTGCCATTCCACTTCTGGACGCCGGATGTGTACGAAGGCGCGCCGATCAGTGTGACCGCTTATCTCGCAGTGGCCAGCAAGGCGGCCGGTTTCGCTGTGATGACACGCTTTTTCTACGTGACCTTCTTCGATTCGATGGTAGACGTCGGAAAATGGGCGAGCATGCCTCATTTTGAATGGAACGCCATCATCGCAGTCATTTCCGTACTGACGATGACACTCGGCAATCTCGTCGCCGTCTGGCAGGACAATCTCAAACGTATGCTCGCTTACTCGAGCATCGCACATGCGGGATACCTGCTGATGGGACTCGTCGTCATGAGCGACCTCGGTCTTGCGGCCATGCTCATGTACTTCATTGTCTACTTCTTCATGAACCTCGGTGCATTCTATGTCGTAATGTCGATTGCGGATCGTATCGGCAGTGAGCACATCGACGCATACCGCGGACTCGGTAAACGTGCACCCATCATCGGCGTGGGACTCTCCATTTTCCTGGTCTCGTTGACGGGACTTCCGCCTATGGCAGGCTTTATCGGGAAGTGGATGCTGTTCTCGGCGGTTGTGGAAGCCAACTTCATCTGGCTCGCCATTATCGGTGTCCTCAACAGCGCAATCTCCCTGTATTATTACGCGCGCGTCTTCCGCAACATGTACCTGCGGGAGCCCGCTGACGGAGATGAGAGTCCGATTACCTTCAGTCCGCTTGTGATTGTTATCACCATTTTGTTTATTGTTCCAAACATCGTATTTGGTCTCTATTTCGGTCCGTTGGTCTCTTATGCCCAGCAGTCCGTCAATATTTTTCTGCGATGACACTGGTAGTTGCACACTGGCCACAAAGTGTGTATATTTGATACCAGCAAGTATTAATATCCTTTACCGGAAATACCGGGAACAGGATCTCGGTTGCGGTGGTAGAACACCCGTAGCATGTTTCAGGGCAATACAGCTGAAACCAGCAAAACCGCTGAAACCAGCGAAACCGCTGAAACCAGCAATTGAGCCAAACACATAGATCTCGCACAAACCCAAAATTTCGAGGTGTTTATGAAAAACGCAGTCACCTTTATCGCAGTTGCCCTTGCCGTCACCGTATTGAGCGCTTTCACCTTCCAGGGTGGTAACGAGTACATCGGTTCCAAGAAGTGCAAGGCCTGCCACAGCAACGCCAAGATGGGCGGCACCGCATACAAGACCTGGGAAAAGGGTCCCCATGCCAAGGCATTCGACGCTCTGAAGACCGCCGAAGCCGACAAGATCGCGGCAGAGAAGGGATTCAAGACCAAGGCTGCAGAAACCGACGAGTGCCTCAGCTGCCACGTCACCGGCATGAATGTCAAGGGCGCAAAGTTTGACAAGAAGTTTGACAAGACCGAAGGCGTGGGCTGCGAAGCCTGCCATGGCGCTGCAAGTGCGTACAAGAGCAAGCATGCCAAGGACAAGGAAGGCGCAATGAAGTCGATGGGTCTCGAGGTTCACAAGGGCGATGATGCCAAGAAGCTCTGCGTGACCTGCCACAATGACAAGAGCCCGACCTTCAAGAAGTTCGATTTCGCCGCCCAGATGAAAAAAATCGATCATTCCAAGTAATCTTCGGGTCCGGAAGTACGCACACGCGGAAACCGCCAGAAAGCCGGATTTCTGACGTGACACACAACTTGCGATCGTTATAAATCAATCTTAGCAGCACCGTGCAGCTCCTTTCGAGGAGGAGCACGGTGCTGTTTCATTTCAACCATTTTGAGCTGAGGAAAGCGCCTATGAAACATGCTATAAGGTTGCTTCTGCTCACCTTCGTTCTGACAGCGGGTCTGCAGGCACAGACGCTGAACGGACGATTCGTGACTTCGGCGTATGGATGGGAACGACAGCTGAACAACGGTGAATCGACTACTCATATGCGTGCATATGAGAACGTGCAGCTGAATTTCGGCAACAAGGACATTTCCTTCCATACGTACATGCAGGGCTCGACAGATCTCGGAGACGAGGTCGAGGGTGACCCTCGCTTCAGGCTTTTCAATGCCTATCTTCGTGTCAGGAATATCGCTGACATGGCCGACGTGAAGATCGGCCGCCATTCCCTGTTCGCCGGTGTCAGTTATGGCACCATTGACGGTGCGACCGTCAGGGTTCGTCCTTCAGACGGAGTCGAAGTACTGGCGTATGCTGGTGGACTCACCCGGCCGGGACAGGATCTCGAGTATTATTTCTTCGATCATGTGGAGAACAACTGGCAGCTTGGCGGCCAGGTGCTGCTCTACCTGATCGAGAACACCAAGATCGGACTCAGTTACATGAACAGGCATCGTGAGACAACGCCTTTCATGTCCTGGCGTCCGAGTGAACAGATGGAGCTCGAACCGGTGCTGATCGATTACGGCACACGGGCCAACCAGTATGGAAGTATCAATATCGCGCACAGCAACGGAAATCTCTGGCTGTATGGCCGCTTCGATTACGATTTCAATTTCGAAAAAGCCTCGCGCGCGGAAATTGCTGCTTCATACCAGCTGATGCACAACCTGGGCGTCTCGGTCAACTTCGCCCATCGTGAACCGGTGCTCGCGTACAATTCCTATTTCCGCCTGCTTGAGTTTGAGGCGAACCAGGAAGCAGTACTCGGCATCGATTATGAAATCCATCCCCGCCTGACGCTCCTCGGACGATTTTCGACCGTCATGTATGACGACGAGAACGCGTTCCGCGTCGCTCTCGGCGCGGCAAACAAGTACGCGTCAATCATGTACACGAAGGATGTCAGTTTTGACGGCGATCTGGATGGATTCAACCTGCACTTCACCTACCCCTTGTTCAAAGGCATGCTCGTGCCGCATGTCGGTGCCGTCTACAGCAGTTACGCACTCGCAGACGATCTCGACAAGACTTCGACATGGGTGGGTGTCGCCGGTGCGACCGTTCGCCCGGTGAAAACAGTGTCTATTGATATTCAGGGACAGTACATGACCAACAAGATATACCAGAAGGACATGCGCGCATTTGCCCGTGTGAACTACTGGTTCTCCAATCCATTCGGACTCGGACGATAGGAGGCGGCATGAAAAAAATGATTATTCTTACCGCCCTTGTCCTTTCCGCCTTTGTCGGAATGGTATTTCTCCTGACTTCACCGCGCGGCGCCCAGGCCGACGGTGGCGGTGTGATGTTCTCACACTCGCTGCACGCCGAGATGGCGGAATGTGATGCCTGTCATGGCGATGCGGCAGAGAGCGACCTCGCAACCGACAATCTGCTGCCGACGCCTTCGGTCTGTGCCGATTGCCATGATGAAGATGATGTCCGCAGCTACTGGTCGCTTGACGGCAGTGCCGATCTTTCTGTCTATCCCATGCCGGTGAATGATCGGAAACTGTACTTCTCGCACAAAATGCATGTCTCTGGTATGGAGCAGGAATGCGGGACCTGTCACGGCGCGATCGTCGCTGATGAAGACACCGGCATTCCCTCCATGGACGTCTGTGCCCGCTGCCACAACAATGCGGACGCCAGCGCGCCGATTATCAGGAGCGCTGCTGACGAACCCATGGTCATGTCTGCAACCAACCAGTGCGAAGCCTGTCACACCACGCTTGCCGGACTCCATCCGCAGAATCACCGCGTTCCGAATTTCACCCAGGAACATGGCAAGTTTGCAATGAATGGTGAAGCGAGCCGCGATTGTGCGGTCTGTCACTCGGAAAGCTTCTGCCAGGAATGTCACACACCGACAAACGACGTTCCGCATGGTGTCAGCGCAGATGAGTTCTACATTGTCGGCTCTCCCCGCGGGGAAAAAATCGACGATGAAAACCTGCTGACGGTGCAAAAGGTGCACTCACTGACCTACCGGTACACGCATGGTTTTGATGCGCGTGCGAAATCCACTCGCTGCGAGACCTGTCATGAACCGGAATCTTTCTGTACACCCTGTCACCAGAATGGCTACGATGCGACAGGAATCCGTATCGTGCCTCAATCGCATCAGCTCGCTGGATTCGCGACAGTTGGCGGCGGTTCTGCCATGAATCGTCACGCCAAGCTGGCCCGGATGGATATCGAAAGCTGCGTGACATGTCATAACGTCGACGGCGGCGATCCGGTATGTGCCGGTTGCCACGAAGGCGTCATGCAAGGAGGTGACCAATGAAACAGTATCGTAACATCTTCCTGTTCGCGCTGACAACCGTCCTCGTTCTTTCAGCCTGCACAAGTGAGCTGAAGGATGACGAGGATCTGCCCACCTATCCGCGCCTCTATGGTGCGCACGGGGCAGGGTATGCTCTCATGGGATCTGAAAACTTTCATGCGCACGACATCATGGTGAATCTCGGTTGGGATATCAGCGGATGTCGTGATTGCCATGCTCCGGATTACAACGGTGGTGTCACGGGACAGAGCTGCAACGCCAGTGGCTGTCACGTTGCCGCGGATGGTGGACCGGAAGCCTGCTATGTCTGTCATGGAGATACGCAGACCAAGACCATATATCCGCAGTGGTACAGCACGCATGCGACACATCTCGAAGGCGGCATGACGAGCAACACCACGATCGCATGCTCGGACTGCCATACGCTCCCGGCGAACTTCGACGATCCCATCCACATCGATTCCGATACACCGGGTGAGGCAGAAGTGCATTTCATGAATGCACTCGCCGCTACGGAAACCAAGGGGATGTCGGGTGAGCCGATGTACGACGCTGCAAACGGCACCTGCGCCAACACCTATTGCCACGGAAATTTCACCAACGGAAACAACGTGACGGTGGAATGGAAGGGCGCCAATCAGGCGGCCTGTGGCAGCTGTCACGGTCAGGGTGAAGGCAATCCGCTCCCGAACGCCCCGCACATTGCGAATACGAACTGCAGCAATTGCCATGGTGACGTCGTCGATGCAAACGGCAAGATCATTGACAAGGACAAGCATGTCAATGGTGTGCTCAATGTCTTCGGAAGCACGCGTACCGACTGGTAAGTCTGCCTGCGTACTGGCAGTCGTTAGCACTCAACGCCAAATGAAAATCCCCTCCTCCGCATTGCGCGGAGGAGGGGATTTGCTTTTCCGGGATCGCACGGACCGCTGACAGCAGCGATCAGCAGCGATCAGCAGATTTTATCTTTGTGGCTGATGGCGTCGACGACGGAAATGGCGATCATGTCGACGATTTCCTTTACCTCGGCACCACGCTGCAGCACGTGCACGGATTTACACATGCCATTGAGAATCGGTCCGATAGGAAGCAACCCACCCAGTCGGCTCAGCAACTTGTAGGCGATATTTCCAGCATTGAGATCGGGGAAGATCAGCACATTCGCACCACCCTTCAGGGTGGAGAAGGGGAAGTCCTCTTCAATGATATCAGGAACGACCGCGGTATCTGCCTGCATTTCACCATCGACCATCAGGTCGGGACGGCGTTCGCGCACGATATCCAGAGCAGCACGCATTTTCATTGCGGAGGCTTCGCGATTACTTCCGAAGTTGGAATAGGAGAGGAGGGCGACGCGTGGCGTGACATCGAACTTCTCGGCGAGGTCCGCTGCCTGCAGTGTGATATCCGCGATATCCTCAGCTGAAGGATCAATGTTTACCGTGGTATCGGCCAGGAAATACGGCTCTTTCTTGGTAGCGAGCATGTAGAGACCGGATACCTTCTTGTACCGTTTGTCATGTCCGATGATTTCCAGTGCCGGACGAATGGTATCGGGGTAATGCGAGGTATAACCTGAGATCAGGCCGTCTGCATCACCCATGTGCACCATCATGGCGCCGAAGTAGTTCCGGCGATTCAGCATGATGCGCCGCGCGGTATACTGCGTGAGTCCCTTGCGCTGACGCAGGCGATAGAATTCCTGCACGTACTCGTCGAATTTTCCAAAGGTGAGAGGGTTGACGATTTCAATACCCTCGAGGTCGATGGCATGCTCTTCAGCCACGCGGCGAATCTCGTCTTCCTGTCCCAACAGAATCGGCTTCACGATACCTTCATCCAACGCCACCTGCGCGGCCTTGATGACGCGATGCTCTTCGCCTTCTGCGAGCACGATACGCTTTGGATCGCCGGCTGCCTTGTTATACATGCGCGCAATAACTTCCTGCGTCCGGCCCATGCGGATATCGAGATTCATACGATATTCGTCGAAGTTTTCAATCGGCCTGCGGGCGACGCCCGTATCCATCGCTGCCTTCGCGACGGCAGGTGCGACCCAGGTGAGGACGCGAGGGTCGAAGGGCTTGGGAATGATGTATTCGCGGCCGAAGGTCATCTCTTTGACGCCGTAGGCACGCATGACGCTGTCTGGCACTTCTTCACGCGCCAGCTGTGCGAGTGCATGCGCGGCAGCCTGTTTCATATCCTCGTTGATTGCCGTGGCATAGACGTCGAGTGCTCCGCGGAAGATGAAGGGGAAGCCAAGGACGTTGTTGACCTGATTCGGATAATCCGAACGTCCCGTTGCCATGATGACATCCTTACGTGCCTCTGTAGCATCTTCATACGTGATTTCCGGATCGGGATTGGCCATGGCGAAGATAATCGGGTCATCAGCCATCGATCGTACCATATCCTGGTCGACGACACCACCCTTGGAGAGGCCGAAGAACACATCGGCTCCCTTCATGGCCTCGGCGAGTGTCCGCGCGTCGGTGTCATTGGCCATATCCTCCTTGAACTCATTCATGCGATCGGTGCGGCCCTTGTAAATCACGCCAGTGGAATCACACATGATGACGTTTTCTTTTTTTACACCGAGGCTGATATGGAATTTCGCACAGGCGATGCCTGACGCACCTGCGCCATTATAGACGACGCGCAGATCTTCCAGTTTTTTTCCGGTAAGTTCGACAGCGTTGAGCAAAGCGGCGCCACTGATGATGGCGGTTCCGTGCTGGTCATCGTGGAAGACCGGGATATTCATTGTCTTCTTGAGTTCTTCCTCGATATAGAAGCAGTCGGGACCCTTGATGTCCTCAAGATTGATGCCACCGAACGTGGGCTCAAGCACCTGGCAGGTCCGGATGATTTCCTTGATGTCCTTGCTGTCGAGCTCGATGTCAAAGACGTCGATGTCTGCGAAGGTTTTAAAGAGAACGCCCTTGCCTTCCATGACCGGTTTCCCGCCCATCGGGCCGATATCCCCGAGGCCGAGTACTGCGGTGCCGTTCGAGATGACAGCGACAAGATTACCCTTGGCTGTGTACTCGAACACTTTGGATTCGTCCTTCTCGATCTCCCTGCAGGGTTCGGCAACGCCCGGCGTATAGGCCAGGGAAAGATCACGCTGCGTTACACAGGGCTTTGTCGTGATAACTTCAATTTTGCCCTTGCGTCCACGACTATGATAATCGAGGGCGTCTTCTTTCCTGATTTTCATGGGAAAAAACTCCGTTACTGATGGTGCTATGTCTGTGCTGTATTACACAGTCGCAGTGGATTCATCAATGTAGCAAAATCGCCTCAGGGATGAAACTACGGCGATTCATGTCCCAATATCGTCAGAGGTCAGGTCCGGCGCCGCGTCCTTTCTGACACCACTGGTTTGCATCATTTCCCAGCTCTGAAGCACGTCCTCTGCCGTAATAAGTCGCATGCAGGCGAAGTGACCTTTCGGGCACGCCGCGCGTCCAATATGCGTGCAGGGACGACAGCCGAGCCCTGCGGCCTCCACCACTGCGGCTTCACTCTGATAAGGGAAGAAGCCGAATTCACGGACGGTGCTTCCGAACAGTGCAATGACCGGCGTGCCTACCGCGGTTGCCATGTGCATGAGTCCGCTGTCGTTGACGAAAACCGTCCGGCACTGTTCAATCGCAGCGGCCGTTTCAAGCAGGGTGAGTTTGCCCGCGCAGTTCAGTATGCGATCTGGTCGCAGTATTCGCAGCTGCTCGCCGGTTTCGTATTCATCAGTCCCACCGAGTACGGCAACTGTGTATCCCAGGTCGAGAAGCTTTTCCGTCAGTCTCCTGAACGAAGGCAGCGGCCACCGTTTGGTGAAATGCTTCGCGCCCGGCGCAATGCCGACCAGACGCACGCCATCCTTTCGTCCTGCGGCACGCAGCTTGAGCCGTGCCTTGCCCCTGGTATCCTCATCCAGATGCAGCTCAGGACCCTCCACATCAGGCTTCACCTCGTATCGCAATGCGGTTTCGATATAGCGTTCGGGTACGGGGGTATAGCGGGGATAGCGATTGACACCCAGCTTTACAAGCAGGAGACGTTTCCATTGCCGCTTGTCAACGACATGTATGCTTCGTGAAAGTCCATTTCGCAGAATACGCGAACGAAAATTGTTCTGCAGATCAAAGACCGCATCGTAACGTTCGGATGTCAATTCCAGGTTCAATGCGCGGAGGCTTCGATTCCCTGTCGATGTGTCCACGCTGATCAGGCGGTCGATGTACGGATTGCGCCTGAGCAATTCATTGAATTCTCTCCGCACTGCCACATGAAGTACACAGTCCGGAAACCGCGTTTTCAGTGCGCGCAGCATCGGTGTCACGAGAATGATGTCACCGATGGAGCTGAAGCGTATAACAAGAATGTGCGTAAGTGTGGAAGGCATGGTCTGTATCAATGGGAACACGGATTTTCACGGGTCATACGGATTTCCACGGAGATTATTGCGAGCGCTCTCTCGCATCTCCGCGAAAATCCGTACAAATCAGTGTGATCAGCGTTCCCCTTGATAGGGTGTTCCCGTTCAGGGAACTTAGAAATACACCTTGAGGGAGCGCATCATGATGCGGTAGGTTTTCGGAGCGTCCTGCCTTTCCATACCGTCATTGGGTTCTCCGGCATCCTCGATGGGCTCGAGCATACCAAACACCGTCACCTTGCGTCCCGTGAGATCCTCGGGCATGTTCGATGCAGGATCAATACGAATAACCTTGGCAGAACTGCCGCCATCCTCAAGCATGAAGAAGCATTCATCGCTGCCGCACATCTTGCCGGCGGTACCGGTGACCTGCATTTCCACACCGATGACGGGGTCTTTCTGCTTGGACAGCTCCGAAAGCGTGAATTTTTCCATAACGTCGGGCATCGGCTCGCCATAAATGGCCCATTCGTCATTCATCTCGACGGCCTGGGAGTCGGAACCGCCATAGACATCACCGGCAGCGGATACCCCGTCGGAGTTCTGCGCGAAAGCCGTGAGGGACAGAGCAAAGAGAAAGAGGAAGGAGAATATTGTAAAGCGCATGACTTGCCACGAAATGTGAAACATGTTGAAATGTACTTCTGCGCATCGACATCCCCAAATTTCCCGGGAGGTCGTTTTTCTCCCGCCTGCGGAATCCGTATTTTTTGGTTCTGGACATCTGCAAAAGAAATAAACAGGATATCACGTGCAGGAATTTGAACACCTGGAACGCCCCGTTGTTCCCGAACTCGATGCAATTCTCGGACATCCTTTCAAGGTACTCGACGACGGCTTCGTGCGTGTCGTTGATTATATGGGCGACGACAGCAGTATTGTGCAGGCCGCCCGGGTCTCCTACGGAAAAGGCACAAAGAAATTGCGGCAGGACCGCGGGCTCATCCGCTATCTGCTGAGGCATCATCATACGACGCCACTCGAGATGTGCGAGATCAAGCTGCATGTGCGCGTTCCGATGGACGCCTGGAGGCAGTGGATCCGTCACCGCACCGCCAATGTCAATGAGTATTCGACGCGGTATTCACTGGCTATTGACGCCGCACAGCGAACGCTGCCCGGTGAATGGCGCATACAGGCCACGACGAACAGGCAGGGGAGTGAAGGTGCCGTGGACGCAGCGCAGGGTGCGCATTTCACCGAACAGGAAACCCAACTGCATGAACTTGCGCGCAGTATCTACAATGAGCGCATCGAAGCAGGCGTAGCCCGTGAACAGGCCCGCAAGGATCTGCCCCTGGCGACATATACCGAGGCGTACTGGAAAATTGATCTCCACAATCTCCTGCATTTCCTTTATCTGCGCATGGAATCGCATGCACAGTATGAAATCCGCGCCTACGCCGAAGTGATCGGCAATGAGATTGTCAAGCGCTGGTGTCCCGTCGCCTGGGAAGCCTTCATGGACTATCAGTTCAATGGCATGGAAATGACCAGCCTCGACCTGAGCATCGTTTCCGCCGTCGCAGCGGGCGATCTGGAAAAAGCGATCGACATCGCTATCGAACACGAAATCCTTCCACCCCGTGGTGAGGAAATCAAGCGCAACATGGAACGCGAAGAGGTCGAAGCCAAACTCCACCGCCTCGAGCTGCCTATTCCCTGGAGCAACTAACAAATGGCAGATTGCAAATTGCAGATTGCAGATTTCTGCCATCTGCCATCTGAAATCAGGGATTGCTTCCGGCATGAAGCCAGGCATTCCTGAAAACACGAAAGGAAGCAATCCCTGCTCCTGTCTGATTTGTCATCTGAAATCTGAAATCTGAAATCCGAGATTAGAATGGACAACAAGATCATCTTTTCCATGGTGCGTGTGAGCAAGATTCACAAGCCCAACAGGACAGTGCTGAAGGATATATCGCTGTCGTTTTTTTATGGAGCGAAAATCGGGGTGCTCGGACTCAATGGCGCCGGGAAGTCGACCCTGCTGCGCATCATTGCCGGACTCGATGACGACATCCTCGGTGAGGTCACCGCGAACAAGGATATCAGCTTTGGTCTGCTGCCGCAGGAACCGCAGCTGGATCCCGAAAGCACGGTGCGCGACATCGTCGAAGAGGGGGTGCAGGAAACGGTGGACCTGCTGAGGCAGTACGAAGAGGTCAGCGCTGCCTTCACGGAACCTGATGCGGACTATGACGCACTGCTCGACAAGCAGGGGAAACTGCAGGAACGCATCGAACAGCTCGACGCATGGGATCTCGACAGCCGCCTGGAAATGGCCATGGATGCCCTGCGCTGTCCCCCGCCCGAAACGCAGATCAGCGTTCTCTCCGGTGGAGAATTGCGTCGCGTGGCGCTCTGCCGTCTGCTGCTGATGAAGCCGGATGTACTTCTTCTCGATGAACCAACGAACCATCTCGATGCGGAATCCGTCGCATGGCTCGAACAGCATCTCGCTCGCTATGAAGGTACCGTCATCGCCGTGACCCATGACAGGTATTTCCTGGACAATGTTGCCGGATGGATTCTTGAGCTCGATCGCGGCGAGGGCATTCCTTTCAAGGGCAATTATTCGGCGTGGCTCGAGCAGAAGCAGGCGCGTCTCGCCACCGAGGAGAAGCAGGAGAGCAAACGGCAGCGCGCGCTGGCCGAGGAACTCGAATGGGTGCGGATGAATCCGAAGGGACGCCACGCGAAAAGCAAGGCACGTATTTCTGCGTACGAGAAGCTGCTGGACGAGGAGCATGAGCGTGCGCGTGAGGAAATTGAAATTTTCATTCCCACCGGACACCGGCTGGGTGATATTGTCGTGGAAGCAGAGGGACTCACCAAGGCATACGGCGATAAAATTCTTTTTGAAAACCTGAATTTTTCACTTCCCCCGGGTGGGATAGTCGGAGTTATCGGTCCCAATGGCGCCGGAAAAACCACGCTGTTCCGCATGATCACCGGACAGGAGGAAGCGGACAACGGCTCGATCAACATTGGGAAAACCGTGCAGCTCGGATACGTCGATCAGAAGCGTCCCCTCGATCCCGGCAAAACAATCTGGGAAGAAATTTCCGGCGGGGAAGAGACCATGAAGCTGGGCGACAGGGAAGTGAATTCCCGTACCTATGTCGCCCGTTTCAACTTCAGCGGCTCCGATCAGCAGAAGCAGACAGACATGCTTTCGGGTGGTGAGCGCAACCGCGTTCATCTCGCCAAAACGCTGCGCGAAGGCGCCAACGTTCTTCTCCTCGATGAGCCGACCAACGATCTCGACATCAATACGCTGCGCGCCCTTGAAATCGCCCTGCAGAACTTTGCGGGCTGCGCCGTGGTCGTATCCCATGATCGCTGGTTCCTCGATCGCATCGCCACGCATATCCTCGCCTTCGAAGGCGACAGTCAGGTCGTCTGGTTCGATGGCAACTACAAGCTCTACGAACAGCACCGCAAGGAGCGTCTCGGCATCGATGCCGACCAGCCCCATCGCATCAAATACCAACGCCTCACGCGGGAGTAGCTGATTGCAGATTACAGATTGGAGATTGCAGATTGCAGATTGCAGATTGCAGATTGCAAACTGGAGAGGAGCAGGGATTGCTTCCCCTGTCATGTCCCCGGATGTTTACAGGCTTTGTGGAAGCAATCCCTGATTGCTGAGAATGGAAAAATGAAAAGATTGAAAAAACGAAATATGACATCTCGGAAACATGTTTCCATCGTTCCATTTTTCCATCTTTTCATCGCAGCACTGATACTGATGGGGAATGCGTCGGCGCAGATTCGCGTGTCGGTGGATGGCCACGCAGCAGCGCAGCGAAAGATGCCGGCGGTGGGAGATACGGTACGTGGTATCTATATCGGGTCGTGGGTGGCGAACGCACCGGAGAGCGGTGAGGCATTTCACGGGAAGCCCGTGCTCCTGGAATTCTGGGCAACCTGGTGCAAGCCCTGCATGCACGCCGTTCCGCATCTCAACGAACTCCAGAAGGAATTCGGGGATCGGGTGCAGTTCGTCGCCATCTCCCAGGAGCGCGCAAGTACTGCAGCGAAGACCCTCAAGAAGCATCCCATGCGTGCCGCCGTGGGCGTTGATACCGAGCAGGGCACGACGCACAAGGTCTTCGGGGTGCATGTGATTCCGCGCACCTTCGTACTCAGCGCCGACCGCGTGGTACTGTGGACCGGACATCCAACCCGCCTGACGGCGGAAAAACTGCAAAGTCTGTTGGAGTAGCAGCTTCGCCGCGCGTGATTGAGAATACTGCCGACAAGGTGCTCGAACCGGTGCACACCTGGTTCTATACCGACCTTGTCGCCCTGCAGAAAGAAGGCGTCTCACATGAGGATATCCGCACACGCCTCTGGGCGAAACTGGAAAAAGACGAAAACCTCATGACGCTCTTCAAATCACAATATGAAGCTGAAAAATCCCACCTGCCCTTCACGGTTGAAGGCTGGTAGTTTTTTGAAGGACCCGGGGAAGTCTGAACTTCGTGCGCACTATTCTCCTTGCATAAAGTACGATATATTAAATAATTGTACTTATTAAAAGGACGAATTGAGGAGCCAATCCGCCGCGCAGCGCCATTGAATGTCCGGGGGAAGTGACGGGTTTGGTGGGATGGTATCGAGTGTGATGAGAAGCGGGGTGGCATGGGGATGGAGTCGGGCAGCGCTTTCAAGTGCACGTACTTCCCGATCATACGTTGATGTCTCTGCGATACTGCTCGCGACCTGAATGAGTGCAAAGGTGCCATCCGGGAAAGAGGCATGGAAATCAACCTCATATCCCTCCTTTGTGCGGATGTAGCCGATTTCGCACCCGCGACGTTCGAGTTCGAGCATGATGACGGTCTCCAATGCGTGCCCTGTATTCGGAACAGGGGTACGTTCGTAGACTTCGATGAGACCCGGATCGATAGGATACGCTTTCCGGGGATTGACCATGCGTTGTCGTTCTGACCCCGTATGCATCGACACAATCCGCACGAGAAAGGCGTCTTCCAGATACTCGAGATAGGCATGCACAGTATCTTTCGCAACGGCAATGCCCTGCGAGCGAAGCGTGTCATAGTGTTTCTGTATGCTGAACGTGCCGGCAGGGGATGATAGGAGCTGACGCTGCAGCCATCGCAGCGAGGTTGGATTTGATATCCCGTGCCGCTCAAGCACGTCGCGCAGAACGGCAACATCGACATAGCTGCGCAGAAGAAGGCGCCGGTCTCGTGTTTCAAGTCCCTGCGCCTCCGGGAAACCCCCTTCTTTCAGATATGCATGCAGGTGAGCGTCGATTACAGAGCGTTCGGCCTTAGTCAGCCGTTTCCATTTTCGGGAGGGCTCCATTCCCTGATGCCTGAGTGCTTCACGGAAGCTGAAGGGAAGAACTACCGTCTGAAGCGCTCTGCCGCGCATACTGCTCGCCAGTTCCTGACTGAGGAGGCGGGATGAGGAGCCTGAGAGGAAAACGCCGATGCGCTCTGTATCCATCAGGCGGCGGACAAAACGCTCCCACCCGCCGACGAGTTGAATCTCATCCAGGAAAAAGGTGACCGTTCTCTGATCACGCCACTGCGGAAGCAGACGGTAATAGTCCTCCAAAATCCATTGCAGGTCATTTGATTGAAGTCCCGTCAGTCGTTCATCCTCGAAATTCAGATACAACAGAGCCTCCCTCGGCACACCTGCAGCAAGTCGTTCGGAAAGACATTGCATGAGGAAGGTTGTCTTGCCACTGCGACGCATCCCTATGATCGCATGAGCTTTGTTTTCCACCCTGGGAAGCACCACATCTCTTCTCGTGGAAGGCTGCAGCTTCATCCCCAGAGAATCAACAATCATCTGATGCAGAAGTTCGCGCATTGCATTCTCCTTTTACTAAGGATAATATAAATTGGTAATATCCTTCTGTCAAGGAGAAAATACAGAACGTCCCCCGATTACATCGAGGGACGCAATAATATCGCCGTGAGAATCCAGCCTGCCGCGGCGCAATCCCAAAGGGACGAAGCCGGGTGTTCCCTTTGAGCGAATGCAGCTGATTACACGTTACCGCCGGATTTCACTTACGAATTCATCCACCTCGGGAATGCCGCCCTGGAAGACGAGGTATCCGTTGTACGGTTCGCGGGTGGTGATTTCGCCGTTGACCGGGGTGAGCATGATGTCGCGCACGACCTCGAGGTCGTCGCTCTGTCCCAGCGCCCAGCCGAGTTTGATATAGGCGACTTCCGGCAGCATATTCTGCAGGGGAATGACGCCCAGTCCCATCATCTCGCGTCCGGTTTCATAGACGTACATCTGCGCATAGCCCCAGAGCGTCTGCACGGTCATGTACACCGCAACACCAGCTTCCTGTGCGCGTTTCAACGCGGGATAGAGCGGCTTGTTGACGTGCCCGAGTCCGGTACCTGCGATGATGATGCCTTTGTACCCGCGCTCGACCATCATATCCATCATGTCGGGCTGCATGTTCGGGTAATAATAGAGTATGCCGATTTTTTCCTCGAACACGGCCTTGATTTTGACGTCCTTGTCGTGCCGACGGTGATTGTAGTCGTCGCGAAGATAAGAGAACTTGTCGCGGTCGACCATGGCCAGGGGAATGTCGGACAGGGTACGGAAGGTGGAACGGTATGAGGAGTGCATCTTGCGCACCCGGGTGCCGCGGTGCAGCAATCCGTATTCGTCGGAGGTTGGACCGAACATGCAGACCATGACTTCCGCGATGTCGCAGTCTGCCGCCGTCTTTACACTGTGAATCAGATTGAGAGCCGCGTCGGATGAGGGACGATCACTCGAGCGCTGCGATCCGACCATAACGATGGGAACAGGGGAGTCCTGCACCATGAAGGACAGGGCCGCCGCGGTGTGATGCATGGTGTCGGTGCCATGACCCACGACAATGCCGCGCACCCCTTTGTCGATCTCTTCTCCAATGCGCGTCGCGAGTGTCATGTACTCTTCGGGACCCATGTTCTCGGAGAAGACGCCGAACAGCTTTTCAGTCTCGAGGTTGCAGATGTCGGCCAGTTCGGGAACGGAGCCATAGAGTTCACCAGGGGTGAATGCCGGGATCACTGCGCCGGTACGGTAATCGAGCCGACTGGCGATGGTGCCGCCCGTGCCGAAGAGCACCACGCGGTTTTTCTTCGGATCGTAAGGGAAGGCTTTTTCAGGAATTTTGTAATGGGCTTCCTTGTAACCGAGTTCTTCGGCGCCGACAACGCGATCGGCACGGATGCCGACATTGTAGCCGGTGATCATTTTGATAACGATGTGATCGCCGTCCGCTGTTTCAGAGCGGGGAAGGACGATACCCTCGAACTGATCTTCATCAGTTTTGATGCGGGCGTCACTCCAGACACGGATTCCGAATTTCTTCAGTGCCTCGAGCGCCGCGCCCTTGTAGCCTTTGTAGGTTTCGCTGTCGCTCATGCCTGCACCTCCTTCGCGAAATACGCCTCGACTTCCTCGGCGACAACTGCGCCTGGAATGCGGCCGCGGACTTCATCCATAACCTTGTCCAGTGTGAGATTGGGAATGTTCTTTTCGTCAAACAGCGCGGAGTAGCGCACCTGCTGTTTTGCCTTCTCCACGAAGGAGATGAGGTCTTTACGTTCCAGTCGGGGCGGAATCTGCGTTTCGTCGAAACTGCCTTCCGCGATCATGCGGAGATACTGCAGCACACCATCGCGTGTGATACGCCCGTCCTTCACCGCTGTGAGAAGAGCGCGCAGCTTCGCATGATCGAATTCGTCATAGGTGTAGCCTTCGCGCAGGAGGCGGCGGGGATAGCGCCACAGCATGATGGCTGCTTCCATGGGCGAGAACCCGAATTCCTCAACTGCCGTGTCAAACACCGGGGCAAGGGGCGAGATCGCGAGTCCTTCAACCGCATCCTTCGGGACGCCGAGTTTGTTGAATTGACGGAGGCGATCCCAGTACTGCACGGGCATGCGCTCGCGAAGCCGCTCGAGGCGTTCCGGGAGAATGCCGATGGGCGGAAGATCGGTGTCGGGATACATGCGCTGGGGACCCGGCAGAATGCGTTCAAAGCCGGTGGTACCGTCACGCAGGGCCTGACGCGTTTCGGAAGGAATGCCGATGGTGACTTCCTTCGCACGGATGGCGATTTCCTTGATGGCCGTCTCGACATCTTCTTTGCCGCCCCACACGATGACAATCGTATCGTCAGTTCCACAGTCGAGCATGCGCTTGGCTTCCTTCCATTCGGCGCCGGACAGTGTTTCGCTCATGCTGTCGCTGTGAATGATGTTCGGAAGCACGGTCAGACAGGCGATGACGCGGACCCGATCAGAAAGCTCGCGTGAGAACACCGTGTTGTCCTGCGTCTGCCAGCGCAGCAGATCCACCCAGCCCGGCAGTTTGACGCCGGCAACCACATGTCCCGTCTTGATGGCGTTGGCAATCGGCATGAAGCGTGTTTTCTTCACGACGCGCGTGATATCCTCGGAGGTATACGTGAAGGTTTCCTCTGTAATACCGCGCTGCTTGAGTTCTTCACGCAGACGCAGGAGATTCCACTGCCTCTGGGCCTCGTTGAAAGTGAGCAGGGGCATCATCCCGATTTTCGGGACGCCTTTGATCTCGATGCGCGTGCCGCCGGTGACGCTGACGTTGGTATCGGCGCGTGTGGCCCCGATGCCGCGGCGGACGCGTCCCGTCGTGCGCATCATTTTACGCAGAATCTGTCCCACCTCGGCGACTTCCTGTGGGGTGCGCATATCCGGTCCGGTGACCAGCTCGATGAGCGGCATGCCCAGGCGGTCCGTGTTATAGATGCGCCGGTGTCCGACATCGCTGATTTCCCGGCAGGAATCTTCCTCGATACCGAGCTGAATCATCGAGATGTCGCGGTCGCCGTATGGGATCTTGCCGTGCACACCGCAGATCGCCGTGCGCTGGAAGCCCGTCGGGATACTCCCGTCGAGATACTGCTTGCGGGCGATATGCACTTCGTCGACCAGGGTGAGTCCCGACAGCATGGAGATCTCGAGCGCGATATCGAGCGCCTCGTCGTCCATCATGAACGGCGGTGTGTCGTCCATTTCATACGTGCAGACGGTTTCCCGGTTGACGCGGTAGATGATTTCTTTTTTCGTTTTGAATTCCATCAGCGCCGTGCCGTCATATTCGCCCAACTCGGAGAGGGTGGGACGCATGTGGCGGAGAATCTCCGCGTGATACTCCCTGGAGTAGTGACCGGCTGGACAGCGGCAGAAAAGCTTGCTCTTCGTCAGCAGCTGCTGATGTACTTCGAGACCGGACTTGAACCCGACGGTTGCATAATCTTCGGGTGTCATGTCCTCAAAAGGTTTGAACTGGAATTCGTACATGGGGGCGTTTCAGGATGGTACGTTGAATCGAAAAAGGTATGTCTCAGCAAAATTAAGACAATGGGGTGCCGGAACCAAATAGATGGCAGATGCCAGATTTCAAATTGCAGATGACAAACACCATCGTCCCCACGAAACGACGTGGGGACGATGAGCTGCTGGAATTTCAATCTGCAATCTGAAATCTGCAATCTGGAATCTTACCGGTACAGGTACACCGAGAGGCGGGTCTGGTCGCTGTTCCAGTTGATGGATTCGAGCTCCGTGACGGTGGTGTTGCCCTGCGCGTCGGTGGAGACCTGGCGGTGTGTGACGTTGGTCAGCTTTGGTTTGGCGGCGAGTCCGCGCAGCTCGCCACCGGCGGGACCACTTGCCCCGTTTCCTTCAATGGGGAAATCAGCGACCGTCATGGCAATCGTCGAATTGTAGGCACCACCGAAGCCGACGCCCGTGGAGATGGCCGTGATGGTCTCGAAGGATTTTCCGTCCTCCGCCACACGACCGGAAATGCGTGTGTTGAAATCGATGCCGGAGACGGTATAGCTGTAGTCGACTTCAAACGACCGTTCCTCCCAGGTCAGTACGGGTGCATTCCCGGTTTTGTTGGAGATGACAATGCTTGGGAGATCAACGCCACCAGTGACTTTGATGGTGCTGGGTGGTGTGCTGTCCATTCCCTGGAGGAAAATACCAACGCTGCGAAACTCCGTCACCTGTACGGTGGCGTATGCACTTTCAATGGGCGTGCTTTCGTTTCCATCGAAGAGGCGTACCTGTACATCATATTCTCCCGCCTGCTCGTACACGTGCGTCACAACGCTGTCGCCATTGACGGTCTGCGAGTTCCCATCCCCGAAATCCCACTCAAAACGCGCCTGTGCGGGAGCAGCGCCGTTACTGCGCGCCACCAGTTCGAGTTCCTGTCCAAGTGCGACACTGGTGTCGGCAGGTTCGATCCAGAGGGATTGCATGCGGATTTTGAACCACTGGAAACCTGCCCATGCGGGCGCCTCGTCTCCTCCCGGTGCAACGTTGACCTGTATGCCGACGAGATTCACACGATCCGTGTGTTCAATACGCAGCTCTCCCGGGGGATCGCGTTTTTCAACCTCACCGATGTCCGGCAGATCAACCCAGGCCACCAGCTCATAATCGAGCGATTTGTCGGCGGCCTCGATTTCGACACGGAAATCACGGTAGGGAATGTAGGTCGTTTTTCCCGTCGTACCATCAAGAAACCTGACCCGTTGCAGGTTTTCGTCGTCGATTGGTACTGCGTACAGATCGTATTCCGGAAAAATTCCATCACCAATTGTACCGGACTGTACCTTCTGCCAGATTTCTTCAAGCTCTTTCTGTTCGCAGACCGTGGAGAGTGGAATGAAAATGATTTCGTCGTATGCGAAGGTGTCGCCGTCTTCGAGCGCGCCGGCGTTGGCGGCGGACGTATAGGGCAGGAACTTGCCCGTAGAAAAGTCGAACGTGATCACACCTTCCTTGCCCGGGTAATTCGGATCGTATACGAGTAGCCTGCCCGTATTGCCGTTGATCTCATACGCATACGCAATGATGGCATGTGCCGGGGCGTTTGCGTCGTTGCGTACCGAGAGGAAGAGGAACTGCGGCTGGTTGATCACGAGCAGTGCATAGCAGAGACTCCAGAAATGATCTTCCTCGCTGCGCTGCCATATCGGATCGAGAGGGGACTTACCATCAAGCGTCCATATCCTGCTGTCAGTCACGAAACGTTTTTGCAGTTCGGTGCAGTATTGCAGTCCCGTCGCATCATCCTGCCAGATCTTGGGCGTCTGGAACCAGTACCCGTCATTGTCGAAGTGATCGCGAATGGCAGGGGAGGATGTGAAATCCCTGAAGAACTGTGCTGCACCGATGCTCATGCCCGCACAGATGCCACCGAACTCCGGCCAGGTACCGTAGTTGACGAAGGACCAGCCATTGACTGCGGGATCGAAGAGGCTGTGGAAGCCTCCGCCTTCGCGCAGCAGTTCAATCTGCGTTGTGGACACGACGATCTCGGAGAAATGCCGCACGGCCACATCGAGGTAGTCGTCCCCGCGTCCCACTGGCGTAATCGCTTCCAGCGTCCCCTCCACACGATTGTAGTAGAACGCCATGGGAAACGCACCCTGAAGATCAGGCAGGGGAATATGCAATGTCATCGGGATATCCGCGAACACCTCACCATTGTCAACCGAAATCAGCGGGGTGGCAGGATGGAAATGCTCTCCGAATTCATGGGCTGAGATCTCGGCTGTCTCGATACGAATGGACATCCCCGAAGAGGTCGCACCTTTAGGGACAGTGAGCGTCATTCCCTGAAGCGCCGTTGCCGCGTCGGTGACTGAGACCGTACCGCCGGAACTCCCGACCTGCTCGTTGAGAACCTGTGTCCAGTCGCCGTGCGTAATCATCCCTGAATCTCCACCGCCGGGCGCGGTGGTGTTGTTCTCACTGCATGCGGCCAGCAGCGCAGCGATGCAGACAACGAATAGCGGTATACGAAACAGCGGGAAATGGACGGTTTTCGATCCCATGCGTCTCTCCTTGTCCTGTCGTTGGATGGATTCGTGACATTATTCACGGCATGGGAAAAAGATAAATCACTCCGGCGATTTCACCAATAGCGGGATGGAAAAATGGAAGGATAAAAAAATGGAAACATGAGGGGCGCCGCATGTTTCCATCTTTTCATGTTTTGATTTTTCCATCATTGCTCAGCGTCCCGCCGCAAGACGGACGATGAGCGAGCGCGCTAGAAGGCACCGAACTTGAGGGTGAGATTCCCTGAGAGTCCTCGAAGGTCCTCGTTTTTCATCCCCTCGAGCACATCAATGCCGGAGACATGCCGGTAGCTGGCGCCGATGTCCATGCGAAACCAGGAGGTCATGTTGAATTCCACATTGGCTGCAGGCTCGATCACGAAGAAGATATCGGAGGGACCGTAATCCTCATCATCATCCCACGAATTGCTGTGGTGTTCGTAACCGACGTACCAGTGCTCGCGGTAGTGCACGGCGCCGCCGCCGATGAGTGCCTGGACGTTGAAATGAATCAGGTCGTTTGGCGCAATGGTGTACTCCATGATGAAGCCACCGTATCCCATATTCAGGTACAGCGGCTCGCCGTCGTAACTGTACCGCGCCTCCGCCTCGGGACGCGCACGCAATTCGTTGACAAGCCCGTATCCGCCTGCGCCGAGCATCAGGCGATGATCGATCAGCCAGCCGCCGTAGCCGCCGACCAGCAGGGCATCCGCATTCTTTATGGAAGTCAGTCTCGCTGTCGCCGCACCATAGCCACCATGATCGACGTCAGATCCGAAAAACGTGTTCTGCTGCTGTGCAGTAGCAGGCAGTGAGAGAACGGAAATCAGCAGAAGTGTGCTGAGTAGTTTCATCTGAGAAACTCCGGTGTCTGTTGCAAAAAAACGCGGCCGCTTGCCGCACTCCTCCACGCATACGACAGCATCCCGCGCAAGTTGCACCCCGTGTGTGGAACGATGTTCGGTTGACGGCTGAGCACTCATCGATCGGCGAAGCATGGAAAGATGGAATGATCGAATGATGGAAACATACCGTAGATCTCATATTTCCATTTTTCGATTTTTCCATCTTTCCATACTTGGCCAGCCACCATGATCCCGTGTATCAGGGATTGCTTCCGGAAACAAGGTATTCCGTGTATCAGGGATTGCTTCCTCATATATGGCAGAAATCCGGGTACACATCATGGGAAGCAATCCCTGCTCCTGTCTGCTTTGCAATCTGCAATCTGCGATCTGTCATCTGTTATCCGGAATCTGCCTATATTAGCGGCATGATAGAAATTCGGAATCTGCACAAGTCATTCAACGGGGATTTGCATGTGCTGAGGGGGGTGGATCTCACCATCGGTACCGGAGAGACGCTCGCCATTATCGGACAGAGCGGCTGTGGGAAGAGTGTGCTGCTCAAGCATATTATCGGCCTGCTCACGCCGGATGAGGGAGAGGTGCTTATTGATGGAAAGGATGTGCACAGGCTGAAGGAGGATGATCTCTACGCGCTCCGGGGACGTTTCGGTTTCCTGTTCCAGGGGGCGGCGCTTTTCGATTCGATGACTGTTGCGGAGAATGTGGCCCTGGGACTCGTGGAAAACTACGACTACCCGGAACCGGAGCTTCAGCGCATCGTGGCGGAGAAGCTGGCCGTGGTCGGACTCCCCGGCATCGAAAACAAAAAGCCCTCCGAGTTGTCCGGCGGCATGCGCAAGCGTGTGGGACTCGCGCGCGCACTGGCGACGGACCCGGACTACCTCCTGTACGACGAGCCGACGACAGGACTCGATCCGGTGATGTCGAATCAGATCGATGCGCTGATCGCGCGCATTACCGAACAACTCAACGCGACGTCCATCGTTGTCACCCACGACATGTTCAGCGTCTACAACATCGTGCATCGTGTGGCCATGATGCATGAGGGACGCATGTATTTCACGGGAACGCCAAAGGAATTCCAGGCTTCGGACGATCCGGTTGTACGGGATTTCATCCTTCGCTACGGAAATGACGGGGGAGCGAAAGCGGGGCAGGCGTAATGGCCGAACGCAGCAAAAAAATATCGCTCAGGAAATCTTCCCTTTCGCTCATCACATCCGACGAGCATCGCTTTCGTATTCGCTATCGCGATGAGCTCAACGAAGCACAGTATGACGCAGCTACGCATCTCGAGGGTCCCGCCCTCGTCGTCGCGGGTGCGGGCACCGGCAAAACACGCACACTCACCTATCGCGTGGCGCGGCTCATCGAACAGGGCGTGCGGCCGGAATCCCTGCTGCTGCTCACGTTTACACGCAAGGCCGCGCGGGAGATGCTGCGGCGTGCATCTCTGCTGCTCGACGAACGCACCGAGCGGGTCTCCGGCGGTACCTTCCATTCCTTCGCGAACAGCATCCTGCGCCGCTACGCGGGTGAGGTCGGTTACAGCAGTGAATTCACCATTCTGGATCAGGGGGACTCGGAGGATGTCATCAATGTGTTGCGCACGCGTCTCGGACTCTCATCCCGCCAGAAGCGCTTTCCGAAAAAACAGACGCTGCTTCGCATGTACAGCGCATCGGTGAATACGCTGACGCCTATTGATCTCGTGATCGCGAAAGACTTTCCCCAGTTCTCGGAGCAGATCGAGGATATCGAAAAACTTGCGCAGGCCTATGTTGCCTACAAGCGGCAGAACAACGTGATGGATTATGATGACCTCCTGGTCAATCTCGTCACGCTGATGGAAAAGCATGAGGGCATACGGCGCAAGCTCAGCGAAACATACCGCTATATCATGGTCGACGAATACCAGGATACCAATCGCCTGCAGGCGCGCATCGTTCGACAGCTTTCCGCGGAGCATGGAAACGTGATGGTCGTCGGCGACGATTCGCAGAGCATCTATTCCTTCCGGGGTGCGAACTTCCGGAACATCATGGATTTCCCGAAAGAATTCGACGACACGAAAGTCATCACGCTCGAGGAAAATTACCGCAGTACGCAACCCATCCTGAATTTCACCAACGAAATTATCCGCCTGGCCGCGGAGAAATACAGCAAGGAGCTGTATACGCGGCGGGACGAAGGGATGACACCGGCGCTGATTGCCATGGAAGGGGAGAACACGCAATCGCGTTTTATCGCGCAGCAGATTCTGGACCTGCGGGAAGAGGGTGTTGCGCTCAAGGAAATCGCGGTGCTGTTCCGGGCGGGATATCACAGTTTTGACCTGGAAATCGAACTCGCACGCGCGAATATTCCCTATGTGAAATTCGGTGGACTCAAGCTGATGGAGACCGCGCATATCAAGGATATGCTGGCATATCTCCGCATCGTTGAGAATCCGAAAGACATCATTAGCTGGACGCGGGTTCTGCTGCTCTGTGACGGCGTGGGACCGGTGTCGGCCGAGCGGGTGACCGATGCCATCATGGGGGGTATGAATCCGCTGCGCGAGTCTGCGGACGATCGCGTGCAACAGCTTGTTCGTGGGAAGGAAATTCCCGTCATGCTCGATGTGCTGCGTGACATCGCAAATCCGAATGTCGCCCCCGGCGATAAAGTCGAGCGTCTTCTGCGGTATTACACGCCCATCCTGAAGTCCCGCTACGACGATCATCCGAAGCGTCTCAAGGATCTCGAGATGTTCCAGACCATCGCCGAGCGGTACGGCCAGCTCAACATCATGCTCACCGACATGGCGCTGGAACCGCCGAACGAAAGCGTGGAGGATCTGCTGCCTGATGGGAATGAGGATGAGTACGTGACGCTGTCGACGATACATTCAGCGAAAGGACTCGAATGGAACAGCGTGTTCGTCATGTACCTGGTCGACGGGCGCTTCCCGGTCAGCGCCGCAGCGGAGAGCATGGAGTCGATGGAGGAGGAACGTCGCCTGTTCTACGTTGCCTGCACACGTGCAAAGCAGCGTCTCTACCTGACGTATCCAACGAATATCTATGATCGTGCCACCGGCACGATACTCAGTAAACCGTCGCGCTTCATCGACGGGATAGATGAGCAGTACCTTGAAGGATTTGTGGTGGAACGGGAGGAATAGGGAGGGGTCCCGGGAACGGGAATCAGGTGGTTTTGACTACCGTACTGCGCTGGGTGAAATCATCGAGATCGTTCAGCAGGCGATCGCGCAGCGACAGGCGCACAGCGATATCATACGACGTCGCTTCGAGGTAGCGGCGGTCGAGGACATCCACTCCATGCATCTCGAGCACGTGATGCACCTGGCTGGTCATGTCGTACGGGAAGGTGAGTGTGAGCTGCGCGAGATGATAGCGCGTTTCGATGCGGCAGGCATTCAGCACCTCATCGGCGGCGTCGGTGTACGCGCGGGCGAGTCCCCCGACCCCGAGCTTCGTTCCTCCGAAATAGCGCACGACCACGATACCGCAATCGGTCAATTCTTTCCGGTCTATCGCGCCGAGAATGCGCTTGCCCGCGGTGCCACTGGGTTCCCCGTCATCACTGTAGCGGAAGTCATCCCCCTCATATCCCACGCGGTAGCCGAAACAGTGATGCGTGGCGTTGTAATGCTCCTTCCGCAGTGCTTCGAGCGCTGCGATGAAGTCCTCACCCGAGTCGGCAGGAATGGCATAGGATAAGAAACGCGAACCCAGTATTTTGATTTCAGTTTCCCTGCGTTCGGCAATGGTCCGATAGCTGTCATCCTCGCGATGCGATTCATCGCGTTGCGGTACATTCTCTGGCGGCGTGGTCTGTTTCATTGGCGGCGCATGGTGAAACACACAATCATCTGAACGAAGTTACGCAATACAGGGGAGCTCTCCCAGCCATGAAAATAGGCATTACCTGTTATCCCACTTTCGGTGGCAGCGGCGTCGTCGCAACGGAACTGGGGCTTGCACTGGCGGACAGGGGACATGAGGTTCATTTCGTCACCTATGACAGGCCCTTCCGGCTCGAACATTTCCACGACCGTGTGTATTTCCACGACGTGGAGATGGCCAAGTATCCGCTGTTTGAATTCGATATGTATACGCTCGCGCTCACGAGCAAGCTCGTGGAAGTCACGCAGTACCAGCAGCTCGACATCCTGCACATGCATTACGCCATCCCTCACGCAGTAAGCGCCTACCTGGCGCGCCAGATCCTGGGTCAGAACAATATCAAGACGGTAACCACGCTGCATGGGACGGATTCGACGCTCGTGGGACTCGAACCCACGTTCCTGCCGCTGATGCGTTTCACGCTGGAAAACAGCGACGGGGTGACCGCGGTCTCCCGTTTTCTGCGGGACAAAACGCTGGCGACCTATCAGCTCGACAAGGAAATCGAAACGATTCCGAACTTCATCGATACGGATGTGTACGCGCCACGGGAAGCCTGCAAGTACCGTGAGCTGTTTGCACCGAACGGGGAAAAAGTCATGGTGCACACCTCGAACTTCCGGGCGGTGAAGCGGGTGCCTGACGTCATTCGGACATTCGCGCGCGTGCGCGAGCAACTGCCGGCAAAGCTGCTGCTCATCGGCGATGGTCCCGACCGTTCGGAGGCAGAAACCCTGTGCCGGGAGTTGCATATCCTCGATGACGTGCGTTTTCTCGGGAAACAGGATGCACTCGTGGACATCCTCGCCGCCTCTGATCTGTTCATCCTTCCCAGCCAGTCCGAAAGCTTTGGCCTCTCCGCCCTCGAGGCGATGAGCTGCGGTCTGCCGGTGATTTCCACCAGTATCGGTGGTATCCCCGAGGTCAATCTCCATGCGGAAACCGGGTATATCGCGGAAATCGGCGATACTGACCGCATGGCGCGGTATGCCATTGAACTGTTCACGAACGACGCCAAGTACCGGGCATTCTCCCAGGCCGCCCGCAGACGAGCGGTGGAAGTGTTTGAGAAAAACAAAATTGTGCCGCTGTACGAGGAATTCTATCAGAGGATTCTCAACCAGCCCTGAGTTCGCCCCGTTCGAGCAGACCACGTCCCGGGAACGGCAGGCTGACGGTTGTCAGGGCTTCGGGAATGCCGTATTTTGTTCTGACTTGTTTTTCTGCGCGTACGGCGGCTAATTTTTCCGTTGCGACGATGTTGAAAATACTGATTGTCCATACGTGAAATCACACGCTCGATTCATACCACTGCTCCTTCTCACTGTGCTGTTTTTCCAGGGCTGCGCAGTGTGGGATTTTGTCGATACGCGCTGGCAGAACGCAACGGGGTATTTCAACACCTATTACAATGCGATCCGGACTTTCGAGCAGGCTGAGGACGAGATCAAGCAGCGCCGCAATGAGCGCTCGATTGATCCGCAGCATGCGGCACAGGCGACGCAGGTCGAAATCCCCGAAGGGATGCCGGAGGCACAGCGCAAGCAGATCCAACGAGACATGGCCATGGAGCAGGGCAGCGTGCCTTCCTCCGCCATCGTGCTTCTCGACAAAGTGATCGAAAAATGCTCCCGCATCCTGATCAACTATCCCAAGAGCAAGTGGGTAGACAACTCGCTGCTGCTTATCGGGAAGAGCTACTACTATAAAAAAGAGCCGCTGCGTGCCGAACGGAAGTTCCAGGAACTGCTTGACAGGTATCCCGACAGCGACCTCGTTCCGGAAGCCATTCTCTGGCTGGGGATGTCGTATACCATGCTGGAGGATTACGAAAAGGCGGAAATCACACTGAACAGGGCCGTGGAAGTTGCGATCGAGGAGGAAGAGGCCGATGTCGCTTCCCTCGCCTACTATGAACTCGGGAAAATGCATCTGCTGCAGGGGAATCGCGCCCAGGCTGTCGCGGATTACGAAGAAGCCGTGACGTTTGCGGCGGACCGCGATGAACTTCTCCAGGTACAGCTCTCGCTCGCCCGTGAGTATGAGCGGCTCGGAGAGACCGAAAAGGCGGCCAAAGCATACAGTGATATTTTCAGGCTCGACCCGTCGACGGATCTGGCGTTCATCGCAGAGCTGAATTACGCGAAGCTCACACGCATGAGCGGTGACCTCGACGATGCGAGCAATACGCTGATCAATATGCTCGAGAATCCGCAATACCTCGACTATGACGCGAAAATTCAGCTCGAGATCGCCCACCTGTACTATGCGTACCACGAGCGCTACCTCGACGTCGACGACAGTCTCGCTGCCGATGCCTTTGATGCTGCTCTCGAGCAGTATACGTTCGTGGATACCACGTTCTCCGGCACCGCCGAGGCGGCGGACGCCTTCTACGAAATGGGTCGGATCTACGAGTATGATGTCGAAGATTATGACAATGCTTACGAGAATTACAGTCAGGCGAAACTCGCGTTCCCGGGTGTGGAATCCGCTCGAAAAGGGGAAGTGAAGGAGAAAATCTTTGGCGATTACCGCAAGCTGCGTAACCAGATTTCGATGAAAGACACCACGCTGTTTTTTGCTCTGAATCCGGATTCGCTGCGAGTGCGCGACAGTCTCAAGGTCATCGCCGATTCGCTGGATCGCGAGAAAAAGATCGCCGAAGGCGTGGATGAAAAAAACATGACCGATGAGCAGCGCATGGCGGAGCGTTTCCGCCGTCGCCGTCCCCATGGCCGTAATACCGGCCGGGTCAATCCCTGGGAAATGGAGCTGGAAAAACAGCAGGCGGCCATGGCTGCGGGATTGCAGAACACGCAGGGTGCGATGAAGGCGGCGGGACCGGAGTACCGGCGCGTCGACCTGACCAAAGTCAACCCGGATTCCCTCCGGCGTGTCATCGCCTCGCTGCAGATGGAAATGGGATGGCAGATGTACGACCGCATCGAGAATGTCGATTCCGCCCGATGGTACTATCAGAAAGCTTTTGACGGGAACCTCAGTGATTCCCTGCGGCCCCAGGCGCTGTATACGATGGCAGCGATTGAGCGCAACACGGGGAACGAAGAAGGAGCACGGCAATTCGAGGATCAACTCGTCGGGAATTATCCCACCAGTCCCTACGCACACAGCATCATGGAGCTGCGCGGCATGCCGCTGCCGAAAGATTCCACCGCCATCGCGCAGGAAGCGTACGACGCTGCTGCAGATGTGCTGGAGAATGGAAATCGTCAACAGGGCATTGCCATGATGAAACAGGTCATGGCGGATTATCCGAATTCCGAGATCGCCCTGCGTGCGCAGCTCGCCATCGCCATGCTGTACGAGGAGAACCGAGGTGAGGAGGCGCTCGCCATGTACAAGGAGATGGTGAAAGAGCATCCGAATTCACCGTATTCCAAGCGTGGCCATGAAATCCTTGAGGCTATAGAAGGTGCCAAGCGCCGGGCGGAGCAGGAAAAAATTGACGCTGCGCGTGAAGCGGAGCGCAAGCGCAAGGCCGAGGAAGAGCGCAAGCGCATCGAGCGCCGCTATCAGAATCCGTTACTTGATGAGGAATTGCGTCTGCGCCGTGACTCCGTACGCACGGAAGAAAAGCAGGTCGATCCGACCAAGGATAAGGACTTCCCGCTGCGCCTCCCGGGCAGCACACCGCCTGACGAAGATGGTGGAGAGGAATCCGGCGAAGAACAGACACCGAAATCGCGTCCATCCGTGCGCCCCAACCCCGACAGTATCGATCCGCAGAATCTGCCCGGCGACACGCTTCGCCGGCTTACCCCACCTGTCCCTATCGAGAGAAAATAGCATGTCCCTGATCAATGCCGACCTGGAAGTGACATCGATCGCACAGGTAGCCGAAGAAACCTATGCCCTGCGCTTCCACAGTCCGGAACTGGCCGCCCGGCTCAAGCCCGGTCAGTTCATGAACATCCTTACAAGCGAAGCGGTGGAGCCACTGCTGCGCCGTCCCTACAGCATTTCCCGCGTTGAAGGTGAAGAATGTGAAATTCTGTTTTCGCTGCTCGGAAAGGGCACGCACATTCTTGCGCAAAAACGCGTGGGTGATCATATCGGCGTCGTCGGTCCCCTTGGCAACACCTTCGGATACGAAAAAGACTTCGGAACCGCGATTATTGTGGCTGGCGGCATTGGTGTCGCGCCATTTCCGTATCTGACGGCTGAGCTGCAGCGGCGGGAAATCCCCGTCATCACATTTCTCGGAGCCCGTACGACGGCGCGCGTCGTTCGTGACGGACTCACCAATCTCGAGGTCGCGACCGATGACGGGAGCGAGGGCCATCACGGTACCGTCATCGCATGTCTTGACGAGTATCTCTCAGCGCACGAGATCGATCGGCCGATGATTTTCGCCTGCGGTCCCAATCCCATGCTGAAGGCGACGCAGGAATATGCACGTGAGAAGCAGCTGCCCTGCGAACTGTCCCTGGAGTCTGAAATGGCTTGCGGCATCGGCATCTGCCAGGGTTGTCCGATAGAAAAGCATGAAGGCGAACGAAAGTATTCGCTTGTCTGCACTGACGGACCATGTTTCGATTCCAACGATATCATATTCCACGAGCATCATCACGCATGAATACCTCATACTCCCTCGGCAGCATGCATCTGAAGAACCGGGTCCTCGTCGCTTCCGGGACCTTCGGCTATGGCAATGAAGCTGCGCCCTACACCGATGTGAATGCACTCGGCGGCATCGTGACGAAATCCGTCAGCTGGCTGCCCCGGCAGGGCAACGCTCCGACGCGCATCGCGGAAACGCCCGCGGGCATGCTGAACTCCATCGGACTCGCCAATGTGGGTATCGACGCCTTCATCGCCGACAAACTGCCTTTCCTTCGCAAACTCGACACGTCAATCATCGTCAACATCGCCGCCAGCAGTACGGACGAATACATCGATATCCTGGAACGGCTCGAGGATGAGGACGGAATCGAGGCCTACGAGATCAATGTTTCGTGCCCCAATGTGAAAGAGGGTGGACTCAATTTCGGCACCCGCTGCGACATGACCGAGACGATCACCCGGGAGCTTCGCAAGCGCACGAAACGCACATTGATTATCAAGCTCACGCCAAATGTGACGCATATCGCGGATTTTGCGAAGGCCTGTGAGGCTGAAGGCGCGGATGCGGTGTCGCTTATCAATACGCTGGTCGGCATGGCCGTGAACATACGGACGCGTCGTCCCGTACTGTCGACGATTACCGGCGGACTCAGTGGTCCCGCCATTAAACCCGTAGCGCTCGCCAAGGTGTTTCAGGTGTACAGTGCGGTGAAAATCCCCATCATCGGCATCGGAGGAATTACCACCTGGCAGGACGCCATCGAGTTCCTTCTGGTCGGGGCCTCCGCCATACAGGTTGGTACTGCAAGCTTCCGTGATCCCGATGCCGCGGTGAAAATCATCCACGGCATGGAAACATTCTGCAGGGAGCAGGGTGTTGAGGACATACAGGAGCTGGTCGGCGGACTGCAGATCGATGCAGGCGTGGCCGCTCCGGGTTTTGTCAAAGCGATGGAAAAGGAACAGGCATGAGTACGCATGACACTGCTGTACGCATTCATGACGAAGTAAAGGCGACCGGTTCCGGCGCCTTTCTTTGTAAAGAGCATGGCCGCGGGGCTGTGCGTATCACGGGGAATGACACGCTTGACCTGCTGCACAGGCTGACAACGATGCCGGTGGGTGATCTGCAGGCGGGACAGGTTCGGGAAACACTGCTGACGAATGAGAAAGGCCGGGTGATCGATGCCGCGCTCGTCGTTGTTCAGGGAGCTGACGTCCTTCTCCTGCTGTCGGAAGGACGTGCGAAGGAAGTCATCACCTGGCTCGAGAAATACACCATCATGGAAGACTGCACGTATGAAGATGTGAGCAGCTCCCTTCTGCAGTACACCGTCTATCAATGCGGAGATGCAGACGCACTGGGCAGTGTCCATCTTCCTGCGCAGGGTTCGCATGCAGAACAGTCCCTGGGAAACACAAATATGCAGTTTCTGCATATTTCCAGCGTCAGCGGGGGCTGCATCCGCATTCTCTGTGACCCTGCATCCGCCGCAGACGCCGAGCGCCTGCTTACAGATGCCGAGCGCCTGCTTACAGATGCCATGGGGATACCTGTGATCGGTGACACGGCATTCACGCTCTGGCGCGTCGACAACCTCGTTCCGGCCGTGGGACATGAGCTGTCCCTTCTCGCGAACCCTCTCGAGTCGGGAGCAGCGCAGGCGGTGGATTTCGAAAAGGGCTGCTATATCGGGCAGGAGGTCATCGCGAGGTTGGACAGTTACGACAAGGTACAGCGCAAACCCTGCAGCATCGCGTACAGCGGAGAAAGCGACCCCGCGGTTTCGGTGGGGGACACGCTCTACAGTGACGGAAAGAACGCCGGTTTTCTTACGACATTCGTTCTTGATCCGCGAAGCAACACTTGGCGGGGAATCGCATTGCTGCGGCATGCTTTTGCTGATGGCGGCAACAGTCTGAATTCGTCCGCGGAAGGGAACGGCAGCACATTTATCGTCGAATCCTGACCCGAATTACAATTGCATTAATCCTGTCTTGCCGTATTGGGTACGGTGTGCATTTGCTGTATTTTTTACCCTACAGAGATGTATCACGCTGAGAGCGCAACGATGGCATCCTCTTCACGTATCGCATTCATCACGGGATCGGGCAGGCGGCTTGGCCGGCAGCTCGCCTTCGCGCTGGCGGGGAAGGGGTACGATGTGATACTGCATGCCAATGCCTCGATTGCGGGGATGGAGGAAACGGCGGATACCCTGCGTGCTGAGGGACATACCGTGTTCACAGTTCAGGGGGATCTGCAGAACGTGGAGGAAATTCGTCGCATCGGCAGGGAGATTGCTTCTTTCACTCCGAAGCTCGATCTGCTCGTGAACAACGCCGGGATTTTTCCGACGGCGAATTTCGACGATGTGACACCTGAGCTCTGGGATGAAACACAGAATGTCAACTGCCGCAGTTACTTTTTCATGACGCAGTCCTGCATCGGACTGCTGCGTGAGGCGGGGGGCTGTGTGGTAAACATTGCCAGTGCAGGGGGCTATGAGCCCTGGAACAGCCATATCCCGTACAATGTCTCCAAGGCAGGTGTCATCATGCTGACGAGGGGCATGGCCAAAGCGCTCGCTCCCGCGGTGCGCGTCAACGCCGTGGCACCGGGAATCATCATCGTCCCCGGCGAAGAAGTGATCGATCACATCCCTGCGTCCCGTTTCCCCATGCAGCGATACGGAACGCCGAAAGATCTGGCGGATGCCGTCCTGTTTCTCGCGGAGGGGACAGCCTATATCACCGGACATGTGCTTCCCGTCACCGGGGGCAGTGTGGCCGTTTGAGCAAAACAACCATCATCAAGCAGCGGTAATACATGAGCAATCACAGCGAACCGACCAAGGCGTACAAGGATCTCGAATTCCTCACCAGTCCCGACGCACGCACCATACGCCTGCTCTCGGAGTACCTCGAGCCTCTCCGCAGGCTGCGGCGCAACAAGGTGCAGGATACCATCGTGTTCTTCGGATCCGCCCGCCTGAAATCGCGTGAGGACGCACTGCGCGAGAAGCAGGAGGTTCTGGACGCCATCCATCGCTCGAGCCGCACGGAAACACCGAAATCGCTGCTCGAGCAGCTGCAGAAAGCCGAGCGCGAGGTAGAAACTTCACGCTATTACGAAGATGCCGTCGAACTGGCGCGTCTGCTTTCCGAATGGTCGCTGACGCTGAAGAAGCAGCGCTTCGTCATCTGTTCCGGTGGAGGCCCCGGCATCATGGAAGCCGCGAATCGTGGCGCGCATGCCGCGGGTGCGAAATCCATCGGACTCAACATCAGTCTGCCGTTCGAGCAGTTTTCCAATCCATACATCCCGCCCGAACTCAACTTTGAATTTCACTATTTCTTTATGCGCAAGTTCTGGTTCGTGTACCCGAGCAAGGCCATCGTGGTGTTCCCGGGTGGTTTTGGCACCATGGATGAGCTCATGGAAGTGCTGACACTGGTGCAGACCGAGAAACTGCGGAAAAAAGTGTTCATCGTGCTCTACGGAGGCGACTTCTGGAATAAAATTATCGATTTCGAAGCGCTTGCCGATATGCACGTGATCAGCCGCGCAGACCTTAGACTTTTCAAGACTTGCAATACTCCCAAAGAAGCTTTTAATTATCTCAAGAGAAAACTTACGGAGAGGTATCTCGAAAAATGACTCCCACGCGCGAATTGTATGCGCTCTATTCCCTTCTCGATGATCCGCAGGCCTCTGTTCAGCAAGCTGTTCGGGACCGGATCCTCGCCCTGGGAGAAGAATCCGTCGCCGGTCTCCGTGAGTTGACAGAAGCGCATGGGAATATGCATCAGGAGGTGGTGAGAGATCTCGTAGACGAGATCCGCCGCAGTATGGCCCTTCGCCGCCTGGAACGGGAGTTTTCGGGTCCTGACGAACCCGTGGATCTCGAAGAGGGGGCCTTCATCCTCGCCCGCTATGGCTTTCCTGAAATCAGCACAACGACGTATCAGCGCCGTCTCGACGACATGGCGGCTGACATTCGTGTGCTCGCGGGAACGCGCGCCACACCTCTCGAGACCTTCATGAAGCTGCGCAGCTACCTGTTCAGTGACCTCGGATTTATCGGGAACAGGGAAGATTATTACAATCCCAACAACAGCTTCATCAACAAGGTCATCGATTACCGCAAAGGCATTCCCATCACGCTGTCCATTCTGCTGCTGACGCTGGGGCGGCGGCTGGGGATTTCACTGCACGGCATCGGCATGCCCATGCATTTTCTCGTACAGTATGACGATGGTTCACGCATGTTCTTTGTCGACGCCTTCAACAGCGGTATCATCATCACGCGTGATCAGTGCCGGCTCATGCTGAGCTCAAGCGGTATCAGGCTGACACCAGAGATGCTCGCTCCGGTGGCGACGCGTGATATCATAGAGCGCATGTGGCGCAATCTCTATCTCGCATATCAGCAGCAGGGGGACGAACAGGAGGCCGGACGCGTTGCAGAAATTCTGAGCTATATCAACCCCGACTTCAAGGTGAACAACACCATGGACGATGACGGGGATGAAGACGAGGACGAAGATTTCTAAAGAGGCCCCAATGAGCACACGGTCACTGACTCTGCTTCTTGTATTTATTCCCTGCATGCTGAGCGCACAGGGCGTGCTCTACCAGGAGGAGTTTACCGGTGGGACGGCAGACAATGCCTGGTTCGCCGGATTCAACGGGAACACGATGGAAGTGGCCAACTGGCCGGGAAATCCGAGCGGAGACGGCTGGGTGGGGAGTCTGGGAAATCACTTCTCCGGTGGCAATGTAGGGGAGAGCCATTCCGGCGATCCGGAAATGGCGAATTATTACTACGAAGCCCATGTCTACATTCCCGTGGATGAGGCCGTGTATTACGGACTCGAATTTCGTGTTGATACGGCGGGACTCTCGTCCGGCTACCAGTTCGTCGCGCGATTTCGTCCCGGCGGCATGGTCAGTGAACGGCTGCGCTTCAGAGTGCGTCCCCCGGATAACCCCGGCATGCCGACGGTGATCCGCGACTGGGAAGCGGATGATATTCCGGGCGGAATTCCACAGGAAAGCGGCTGGCATCTCATGGCGGTGCTCTGTCAGAACCACAGCTTCACCTTCTGGTTCGACGGACAGGAACTGCCTGGTTGTCCGGTCAATGATTTCAGCATTCTCAAAGGTGCCATCGGTGCCTACATATGGGATACAAGTACACCGACATACCTGCTGCACATCGATGACATCAATGTCAGTACCGAAGTCACCTCAGTCTCGTATGACGGTGCGGCGCATGTCCGCACGCCCGTGCTGCATCAGAACTACCCGAACCCCGTCTCCCGCGGCACGAATATCAGTTTTGACCTGCCTGAGCGCATGTACGTGCGTCTCTCCGTTTATTCACTGCAGGGGCGCAAGGTTGCCGATATCACCGAGGGCATGCAGGATGCAGGTGCGCATACAGCGGCATGGAATGCCACCGGCCTTCCGGCGGGCAGCTACATGATCCGGCTGCACACGCCACAGGGTGTGCAATCGCGGCAATGCGTCGTGCTTCGGTAAAGAGACAATGCTCCGGAACGGGGGGGGGGAATGGAAAATCAACAATGCTTGCGTAGATTGCGGCCATGAGAACCATGGTCATATTGCTTATCCTGGCAGCCATGCTCGGTATCTGGTACTACCCCAGCCTGCCTGAGGAAGTCGCCTCACATTTCGGCAGTGAGGGGGAGGCAAACGGCTGGATGTCACGCGATGGCTTCATGGTCCTGTACGGCTTCCTGTTCCTCTTCCTTGCCGGAACGTTTGCCGGGAGTGCCTGGCTGATGAAGGTGCTGCCAGACAGCATGATCAATCTTCCGCGAAAGAAATACTGGCTCGCCCCCGAACGCAGGGCGGAAAGTATTGCCTATCTCCACAACAGCATGATGCGCATGGGGAATGCAACACTGCTTTTCATGTTACTCATGATGTTCGATACCTTTGAAGCCAACCTGCTTCCCTCACCCCGGCTCAGTCCGTTGTTCTGGCCTGTTCTTATCGGCTATTTCCTCTACCTGGGCTGGCTGATCTGGAGCATGTTCAGGCGGTTTCAGCGGAAGTCCTGACACACAGCATCCACGCGATTACGGGGACTCCAACTCCACAGTTTCCGGCAGTGCCTGGCGTGTGAACTGTCCCTCCGGAAACGCCGGCTCCCTGTCAATTTCCACGAATGCTGCAGACGTAAACTGCATTTGTTCTTTTCCATCGATGAGGAAATGGAGTTCTTCGTGGATTGAAACAGGCATTGCATCGCTGTTGCGGAAAATCAGCTCGACTTCACCCCCGGTAACGGGAGGCTTGCTGCCAACCTTGAGCAGGAGGCGTTTCGCTGGAGCATTCTCCCATTTCGTATCCTCCAGTCTCATGCCCTCAATCGTTCCACTCTGACGAATTCGCTTCGTCAGTCGTGACCCGTTCAGCATACCGATACGGACGCGGCTTGCGAAGCTGCGGTCCAACCACTGCACGGGTGCATCAGAAGAATCCCGCACGGTCATTTTCTTCGTCGAAGGATCGCCTGAATACACTCGAACGCCGTCATAAAGGATGTGGTATCCTCCGGCATTGCGTGCAAACAACTTGTAGCCGTACGGATTTTCCGTATCCCGCCGGAGCAGCACCGTGTAGATATTGTGCGTCGTGTCTTTGCTCGTGGTCGATTTGAAGCTGTGCAGCACATTGTAACGTATATCGCCGATCGCATCGAGCGTCACGTCGCAGCGCTGCAGAAGGGCACTGATTTCCGGTGTGATGTCGCTGAACGCGGGTTCCTGCACTGCGGGAGCTTCCTGCTGTCCGCAACCGACGAAGCTGATGAATGCGACAATACTGAGGAGCGAGGGGAGGATATGCATGCGATTCCCATTCGTTGAGGTCATGTACCTCAATATACGGAAGCGCAGGCAGACCGCATGAGAAGGATTACTCGGAATGCGCAAGGATTACTCGGAATGCGCAAGGATTACTCGGAATGCGCAGAGAAAACGGCAAAAGCAGAGCATATAGTCATTTGAAATTCCATTCGCTTTGTGCCATCTTCCTGTTGTCCATCACACTACAACCATGATCTCCGAACGCCGCTGCAAGACGGGGCGGGTTACCATCATTTTACTGGAGCGAATTATGAAACGACATAGTATTGCTTACAGCATGGGTGCCGCACTGGTGCTCCTGATGCTCGTGGGTGGCTGCGGTCAGAACGCTGCGGACGAAGGCAGCATTCCCATCACTACCGAATCCGACGAGGCACATGCGTATTTCATTCAGGGCAGAACAGCTCTGGATGTAGGCCGCACTGAAGATGCCCGTGAATTACTGGACAAAGCGATCGAAGCGGATCCGACGCTCGCCATAGCCTATTTCTATCGTGCCCGGGTCGCGCGCACTCCGGCGGAATGGAAAAAATTCACGGATCTGGCCAAGGAACACTCGACGAACGCGAGTAACGGTGAGAAGCTCATGATCGGGATGATCCCGTATTTCGTCTCGGATGACAGGGAAGCGGTACTCGAACAGGCGAAGGAACTGGAAAAGGCCTACCCGGAAAGTCCCAGGGCCGCGATGGAAGTTGCCTATGCGCTCGGGGGCATGAAGCAGACGGAGGCGCGGCGGGAGAAACTGCAGTCCATCACCGAAAAATTTCCCGAATTTGCGAGTGCCTACCGGCAACTCGCAAACAGCTACACGTTTGACGATCCCACGGATTATTCAGCGGCAGAGAAAGCTGCGAAGAAGTACGTGCAGCTGGTTCCCAACGAGGCGGACTCCCATATTCTGCTCGGGGATGTCTATCGCGCGCAGGTGGAACTTACCAAGGCGCGGGACGCCTATCAGAAAGCCGTGGAGGTGGACCCGGATCAGCCTGTTGCCTATGCCAAGCTGGGACATGCCAACACCTTCCTCGGCGATTTCGATCAGGCGCGGGCGGATTTCCAGGCTGCGATGAAGCATGCCGAGGGGGGAATGAAGGCGAGTGGAGCGAATTTCGGCGTGTACACGTACGTGTACGCGGGTGACCTCCCTTCCGCACTCAATGCGAACGCTGCGGTGATGCAGAATCTCCAGACGATGATCCCGGATGAGGATCAGCAGAAACAGGCGATGGCACGATGCCTGGAAGATCGCGTCAAACTCGCATGTGAAGCCGGCGCGTTCGACATTGCGCACGACGCCTTCGCTGAACATGCCCGGCTTGAGCGGGAAATTACATCTTCGGTGGACATTGAAGATTTCAGCAGCAGCGTCGAATCGTCACTCTCAATTCTCCAGGGTTGGATTGCCGCGAAGGAAGGAAAATATGATGAGGCGATGGCACATGCCGATGCTGCAGCCGAGCATCTCGCCAGCAGCAAGAATCCGAACAAACTCGATGCGACCTATCTACTCAAAGGCTATATCGCCCTGCAGAAAGGCGATACGCAGGAGGCACTGGATTATCTTGGAAAGTCTGACCAGGACTGGTTCGAGGTGAAATTCTTCACCGCCAGAGCGGAGGAAGCACTGGGGAATACCGACAGGGCGATGGAGCTCTACAAAGAGGTGGCAGACTGGAACTTCAACAGTCTGGATTATGCTGTTATCCGCAATGAAGCGCGAGCGAAGCTCGGTTAGCATTACGGTACATGATGTGTATGAAAAGGCCGGTCAGTGTGACCGGCCTTTCTGATTTCCCGGGTTGGTGCAGTCGTTACACTTCCAGATTTGAGTACTCTTCGGAAATCGCGAAGTCGAATTCCGGATACTCGAAAATATTCATGCGTGGTTCCGTTTCACCGATGGAGTATCCGAACAAATCGGCGTATTCGTCCCTGTCCTCACCAATGTCCGCCAGCTGCTGCAGGTATTCGCTGATGGATTTCGATTCGATGATGATGACTTTTCCCATTTTGTGAATGATGGGACTATGATTTCGTGTCGCGTCGTGGTCGAAGGCCAGGATGCGGCGGCCATACCGTGTAATGCCGATAACGCGGTAGGTGAGACTTTTTCCGACACCGGGGAGGTTGAGCACGTTGCGATCCGTTGCGAGGAAGGGGAGTCCGGCTTCCCGCCGCAGGGCGTCAATATTCTCCGTCATATGCATGCCGTCATCCGCGAAACTGCGGACGCGATCATGATAAGTTTCCGGAATCACACCGAGGCGTTTTTCCTCGAGTTCCTCCTGCACGGCACGCGCATTCGGGGCGAAATTGAAATTGTTTTCCATGTACCCCTTCACCGTGAAAGTGTAGTAGGTGAGCACACCGATATCGTTGAGCGCTTCCCGCAGTCGCGCGGTGTGTCCCCTTCGTGATGCGGCTGCGGTAAAGACCAGCTGATTCGTGACCACCCAGCCGGCGTCGAGCAATCGGCGGACGGCCTCCCGTGTTTCCGGCGTGATCTCCATGGGCGATTCGATGTGGGTCTGCACGACGAACTGCCGCACACCAATGGCAGCGGCTTTCTCACGAAACGCTGCCAGCATTGCAGTCAGCTCGGGTGTGATGCGCTGGGGGAGATAGGCAGGCAGGCGCGAGCCAAGGCGTACGCGCAGGAGCTCGGCGTATTTTTCTCCGTCGGGACGTTCCTTGTTTGCTTCGCGCTTGCGCAGCGCCATATCGTAAATGCTGTCGAGGATGTGCCCCAGAGAGCGGTCGGTGCTCATCAGTGCATCGCCGCCGGTAATCAGGATGTCGCGCAGCTGCGTGTCGTTTTCGAAATAGTCCATCAGCCGCTTCAGGCGCTCGGACCAGGTTTCGTCGGGACGCAGACGGTCGAGATTGAAGTTCAGATGTCCGCTCTGGAAATCGTACATGCGCTGACAGGATGAACAGAGTCCCCCGCATGCGCGTCCCACCGTATCAGGAATCAGAATCGCGACCTCGGGGTAGCGGCGATGCACATTCTTCTCCGACGGCAGGAGCCAGCCCGCAGCGTTGGGCTCACCCGGACGCACTTTGTCTTCCTTCTCCCATGCCACGATATGCCCGAACTCGTCGACCAGCTGCTGGCTGTACACGACATAGTGCCGGATGGCGAGATCGGCGCCGATGGCGAAGTACGGCACCCGCACGTGGAGAAGGGAGAGGTAATACGGGTTGACGAAAAAGGGAATGCCCTGTTCCTCCGCGGCGTGGAGGATTTTCATGGTATCTGGGTCGAGGGATTCTCCGAGCATGCGGTTGAGCAGGTCAGGAGAGCGGACGGCGAAATGTAGATGGAAGGTATGCTCGTTCCACCAGCGCAGCATCTGAAGGAATTTCTGTTCCCGTGACATCCCTTCGGTGAACTTGTATTTGTTGCTCGACATCTCCCCGCTGTCAATCAGGTCGATCAGCAGGTTGATGATGCGCTCGCGGTTCTCCTCGCGCAGCTTGATGATGCGGGGGTCCGTTCCCGTGGGATAGCGGTCCATCCACGTCCGTACCTGTTCATCGTCGGGCGGATGCACCGTGGTCGCACCGGTCAGCTGCCGGAACAGCTGCAGCATGTCCTCAAAGAAGTAGGGTTTGGCTCCGCCCGTACCCTTGTTGACCGCAAGCCAGAGCAGTTTGATGGGATTACTGACCGCGATCTCTCCTCGGAGATTGTGGTCCGGGAATTCTCGTCCCGCATTGTCGATATAATCGAGCAGCCGAATCGCCGCGTAGTCTTTCCACTGCAGCCGTTCGAACAGCTCGCGTCCCGCGTGCTCCTGCGAATAATAGGCGTATGCATCGGGATTTTTACGCAACTCCTCCAGCACCCATTGCTGCACACCCACCAGCGCTTCCGTCTCATTTTTCGAGTTGCGCATGATTTCTTCCAGGACGGGATTTTCCTGGAGAAGCTGTTTGAGCAAACGGTGGGATTTTACCGTGATGGCGATTTTATCGAGTTTGTGCGCTTCCTTCATCGCTTCTGCCTCGCTCTGCGTCATGTCATGGTTTCCCATAGCATAAGGAAGCACAGAAAGAAATGCCAGTATTGAGAAGAAGGAAGGGAGGAGGGGAGGGGAAAAAGTGTTGGACCATGCCGCGTGTGCAGCATGGTCCAACCCGAAAATCAATCAGCCGAGTTTGGCCGTGAAGGTGATCTCCGCGGTCAGAGCGCGACTGACGGGGCAGCCGGCCTTGGCCTTGCCGGCACAGTCCTGCAGGGCGGCTTCAGTCAGGCCTTCCGCCTTCACCACGGTATCGAGATGAATTTTTGTGATGGTGAAACCGGCATCGGTCTTTTCAAAATCCATGGTAGCCTTGGTCTCAACGCTTTGCGGCGGGAAGCCGTCGCCGTCGAGAATGTTGGCGAGTGCCATCGAGAAGCAGCCCGAATGCGCGGCGGCGATCAGTTCTTCCGGATTGGTACCGGGTTCGTCGGCAAAACGCTTGCCGAAATCATAGGCGATGTCTGTCAGGACGCCGCTGCCTGTTGTCATGGTTCCCTTGCCGTCCTTAAGTGCTCCCTGCCACTGGGCTGATGCAAAACGCTGCATGAGTAATTCCTCGTAATGATATGAAAAAAGTGAGATGCGTTTGTAAGGCTCTGGTGGAAATGCCGCCGACGGCGTTTCCTATCCCATATATGCACAACGCAAAACGGTGGCCGGAAGTTCTGCATTCCCGCCTCCGAAATAAAAATATCTCGTTGTGTCGCCGACTTGCGATGAAAGCTGTTCCGTGGTAGATTTTGAACTGTCATCCCCCATTCGAGGAGCATCATGAGCAGTCAATTTCACGACGCGTCACCGAAATCGCTTGCCCGTACAGCGGGAGTGCTGTACCTGATCATCATCGTGTTCGCCGGTTTCAGTGAGGGTGCGATGCGGGCTGGATTGATTGTTCCTGGTGATGGCGCAGCTACAGTGGAGAACATCGGAGGCGCGCTGTCATTCTATCGCCTTGGCATCGTTACCGATCTGATTGCCTTCATCAGCGATGCGGTGGTTTCGGTACTCTTCTACGTCCTGCTGCGTCCCGTCCATCGTTCGCTGGCCCTCGTGGCAGCGTCGCTGCGGCTGCTGGCGCATCCGGCCATTGCCGCGGTGAACCTGCTGAACGAGCTGATCGTTCTGCCGCTTCTGGGCAGCGCCACGGCGGCCGGCAGTTTCGACGCAGTCCAGTTGCAGACGCTGGTCATGGTGTTTCTTGACGCGCATCATTTCGGTTATCTCATCGCGGGGGCGTTCTTCGGTGTGCATTGCCTGCTGCTCGGATATCTTCTGGTAAAGTCCGACCGTTTCCCTGCCTGGTTGGGCTATCTGCTGGCTCTCGCTGCGCTGGGGTACCTGGCGGAAAGCTTCGGGACGATACTGCTTCCGCAATTCGAGGAGGTATTTGCATGGGTTGTTGCTCCTCCTGCTGTCGTCGCCGAACTGTCGCTCTGCCTGTATCTGCTCATCAAAGGCGTGCGGAGCGAAGCGGCTGCGGCGCCTGCAGGATGATCATTTCGCTTTCTGTGCTGGAGCCATTTTCGTGAGTATCAGTACGGCGATGAGTACTTCAAGCAGACTGAGGGGGATGGCGTAGGTCAGGATTCCCATGGGGAGCACCTGCATGTTGCCGATCACCAGCCACATGAGCACGAAGCCCACGAGCCATCCGAGCATGAAGGTCTGGAAGAAGGAGAACTTCCTTGATATCCAGAACAATGCTCCGGCAAACACCAGGCTCCACACCAGCCAGAGCATGCCGTTGACCGGATCCGAGGGCCATGTGAGGCCGAGCGATGCGTAGTGCTCGGTCCAGTATGATTTGAACAGCAGCTCGTTGCGCACGAACTCCGATAGCGTGATCCAGAGTCCCGCAACAATCACGGCAAGCGCCGCTTTCCCGTTTTTCATCGTTGTCTCCTCAGCGTGATGAGATATTTGGTAAGCGAGATGAGATGTCTGACAGTTCGTTTTGCGAAAATAACCTGCGCATTGCTGACGGCGCAAGCGCGGGTTGAACATGGAATAGCATATCTCTATATTCGGACAGAGATAACGTATTTGTTCGCTGTCCGAAACGGGGGGAATCCATGCGTCTGTTTTTATTGCTGCTGCTTGTGTCGGGTCAGCTCTGGGCCCAGTCATTGCACAGAACGGCGACATCACCGTTGCGTCCCTTCGCACTCGAGTTCGTGGGTGGTCCCACCGGCGAACAGATTGTATCGGTCACAGGATTCGAAAACGGTACCCTGTTTGCAGGTACTGTGGGACACGGGGTCCTGAAATCGACCAACGGGGGTGCAAGCTGGGAAAAGACAGGACTGCAGTCCGGCGACATAGCCTTTCTCTATGCCACTCCGGCAAACAGTCTGATCGCATTCAGCTACACTGGATATATTTCGTGGCGAAGTATCTGGATCTCCCGCGATGGGGGGATGCAATGGGAACAGCAGAAGGAGGAAATGGATATGCCTTACGGCTGGTCGGTAGTACACAGAACCGGGAGTGCCATCTTCAGTGAGGGTGGCGGGGGACTGCATCGCAGTGACGATAATGGCAGAACATGGACGGTGTTGCGCGACTCTGCGTTCGACAAGTGCTGCTCGGGAGATTATCTGCTGGAGTTTTTCCCTGACGGCAATGCACTGGCATGCAATTACCGCACCCTCTACCGAAGTGCGGACAATGGTAAGAACTGGGACAAGATACAACCCGGGATCACCGCCTTTACCTCGATGTTTCATGATGGACTCGGCAATGTCGTTATGGCTGCGAGGGATACCGCTGCAGAATTCGGTGCCCCAAGCTCACTGTATCGCGTCTCCCCGGAGGGTGCCGTGCTCGAGAAGCTCGGTCCGGCACCCATGGTTGACGGTCCTACCTCAACGATCGTGCTGTCTGATGGACTTCTTCTGGCGGGACACAACGAAAAGGCCGAAGGAATCTTTCGCTCCACCGATGCAGGACGCACGTGGGTTGATACCCTGATGGCGGGCACGCGCATTGCGGATTTCCATCTGGGTGTGGATGGGAGCATTTTCGCAGCAACGGCGGCAGGACTCTACCGTTCCCGTGACAACGGGACGAGCTGGAAGCTCTGTTCCATGACCACAGCGCCCCGCACAATAACCGCGATTGAAACGGACAGTCTTGGGACGCTGTATGCCGGGACCATGTTCGGCGGACTGTATGCTTCAACGGATGACGGCGGCAGCTGGGAAGTGCTGACGTCCATTCCTTCCACCGTGCAGTACTGTCACTCCGCTCGGGCGGGACAGGTATTGATCTGGACGGAAGTACCGAATTCGATGACAATATATACTCTGTCGGGACCATTGATGGATGAGCGATGGGGCTGGAGCTATGACGCTGAGCTGACGCTTGATGGTGGAAGCAGCTGGACACGTCCCACCAGAGAACATCTTTCCGCCACACGGGTCGCTACCCATGGCCGATTCAATGTGTATTCGAATAGCACGGAGAATAATTACTCGACGGATGGTGGGATTACCTGGCAAACTGACGCGATGTACGCGAGCGCGAAGGACATCACGTACCATTTCAAGGGCATGTATGTGCTTCGCAGGGACTCCCTGCTGTATCGCGCGCATGGGGCGGATAGTTGGGAGCTGTTTGCCGAGTTTGACTGGCCGGGATCTGTTGTTAGCGTCGAGGGCAACCTGCTTGTCACAGATAGTGATGGGATGCACAGGCTGGAGTATCCTGGACGGGAGTGGAGCACGGTTATTTCCGGACTCACATCGCGTGAATATGAGCATGCTGTATCGGATTGGTTTGGAGCCGTTGCGATGACAGGCGGGCGGGGGCCGCTGTTGCTTTCAACGAACCTCGGCAGCACCTGGACGCGCATCGGGGTGGAACAGTCCGGCCTGTTGCAGGAGGTGTATACCAGTGTGTTCGACAGGGAAGGGAGACTTCTTGTTGGGACCTCTGCCGGACTGTACCGCAGCGATGCCACCCTTGCGGCAAGTTATTTCCCCATGTCCTTTACATTGCGTCCGCCCTTTCCCAATCCGGCGTCGAACTACGCGATTATACCATTCAAACTGGATGAGCCCGGTCACGTGCGTCTCACACTCCACGACACCTCGGGGAAAGAAATGTACGTGCTGCTCGATGGTGATCGCATACGGGGAGATCATCAGGCAACGCTCTACACATACATGTCAAGAATCAGGCTGCACGGGCTGTATTTCATCTCATTGTCCGCACACGGTCGCGTACAGACACAACCGATAGTATTCCAATAAAACTATGTGCCCATTGGCGCATGCTCTATACTGATGGAGGGTCCCATGCGAATTTTCACAATGCTGCTTATCAGCTCTTGTTTTACAGCTGCATGCCTGACAGGACATGTCAACGCGCAGCAGGCGGCAGGGAATGCTGCAATCTCGCTGCAATCACAGATCTCCTTCCCGATCGATACACTCACTGCGCCGCGCTACGCGATGGAGAGGGAGACGGACATCGTCGGGACTGCGTTCACACACAACTACTCGCGTTGGCTCGATACGCTGGGACATCGCTGGTTTGGTTTTTTCGGGGATGAAGCATCTTCACCGATGGATGGCTGGTATCGCACGGATGTGGACGGACTGTATTTCCTACGCGACAGTGCAGGGGCGCGGCGCACAGCGCTGCAGCTGCTTCCTGCCAGCTGGAATGTGGGTGACACGATACCGTCCGGGTGGATTCGCGATACCGGCAGCGTCGACTGCAACGGCGTGCTGCGTTCATCCGTTACCCTGCAGCGCAGCAGCAGCGAGGAATGGGTGCTGGTCGACGGCATAGGCATTCTCGAGGTACGATCCTTCGGTCGGTACTATCAGCTTCTGGAAACGACCGGATACCTGCATCCACTGCTCGCTGTAAATCCTCGCGAGTGGGAGGTCCCGATAGGCTCAGGGGACATCCTGGTGCATAGGATGCGTAAAAAATACTCTTACTGGAGCCTGAATATCCTGCAGTGCGCGGATTCAGGGACGGCATTATGGGCGAACAGTGGCCGCTTTTATCTACTCTTCCCGAATTCAGCGTCCTCTCAGTCTGAATGGTACCTGGCCCTCAATGAGCGGAATGTGCTGAGTACGTTTGACACCCAGAGACGAAATCAACCGCTGGAACTCTATCCCGCATACATTCCCACCACTCCCGAGGTCATGCTTAACAATGTCATCTGGCAGGTACCGCGCGTATTCGATACGATCGTACTCGGTGAACAGTGCCGCGCCTATGTGCTGCAGCGTGCGGATCAGTACCGGGTCATCACCAATCTTTTCGGTGATACATACTGGACATCCAGTGACGGCGTCTGCCTTCTGAGTTCCGCACGCATTCGAGGCGTGAATTACAATCGGGATACGCGGGCACACAGCTATTTCAATTTCTGCGTTGGGAACCGTTATCAGTACGATCATTCGGAACAATACGTGCAGGACAGGACTGTGTGGACCGTGGTAACGCATGATACGACCATAGCCGGGAAAACCTGGTATGCGCTCGAAGGTGAAGGTCCGCTCACAGGCTGGTTCCGTGAAGACGGAAGCGATGTGTACAGCTATGATACCTCCACCGACCGGGAGGTGCTCGTACTCGCTGGGAACGCGAACATCGGGGATGTCTCCGGGTATGGACTGGTCGTCGATACGCTCACGCGATCTGATGACGGCAGCACGCGCAAGCAGCTCAATACCATTCTGTCATACCATCACTATAGCGGTGCGTCCCAGTTCGTGGAAGGCCTCGGCCTGTTCTCGCGCCATGTCGTGACTTTTGAAGCAGGGACAATTGATTACCAGTTGATCTATGCGGAGATCTGTGGAGCGCGGTGGGGGACAATCTCCGGATCCGGAACGATATCGGGGTCCATGGTCCATGGAGAGATATGGAAGGCGGATACCAGCTGGCGTTACAAGCCGCTCGGGATTTATATCCCTGAAATCATAACGCCCGTCTTCTCGCTGGTCAATGAGAGTGACGACACCGTATATACGCCTGTCGTGGAGATGTCCCTTCAGCGGCATCTTGAGTTCGATGACAGCACACACTTCCGGATTTTCCGGCCTGCCGCGATTCTCGCACCCCATGACTCCCTCCATATCCCATTGCATCTGTTCGTGCAACCAGACGTGAGCGGGAGAAAGCTCGAGATTGCGGAGGAGGCGCATTTTTTCATTCAGTGGGCGCAGGGTCCGGGGCGAACGGCGTATTCAACTGAGGGACATGCCCCCGCCCTGCTCATCGGGGACTGTCCGGAAGGCAGTGACGCACCACACTTTGTCGGGATCGATATCGTCACAATCGATACGCTGACACTGTATCCGTTCCCGGATCATGAAACGAAGACGGAAACCGATGTGCTGTGCCGTATCTATTCGAAAACTGCTGACCCGATCAATCTCGTCGATGTCAGTCTGCACATCGAAGGCGCCATGGTACTCAACATTCCGTATACAAGTGAAGTCACGCGACTGACGCCTCTTGATTCCATTCAGGGTGCGACCATCATGCCTGGGGATACGCTGGCCATCCGCTACAGCCTCGGGATTTCCTATCTCGCACTGCATCAGTACGTCAATCTCAGCGCAGATGTCACACGGACAAATGCAGTCGACTGCGGTACACCTACACTGTCTACATTCCGGCGGAAAACAGTCTGGATCGAGAGAGCGCCCGTGAGCATCGCATATGTGGGAGCAGGCAGTTATCGCCGGACCCCCGGACGCCAGGTCCAGGCATTCACCATCATTCCCTTCTGCGACGGTATAGCCATACCGCTCGACTCATCGCAGGTGCTGCTTCATGACAACGGTGAGCGTGTGCACTTCAGTGATTTCGATCCGGCAGTTCTTGAGCAGGAGAGGCACGCTATCCACGCCTACTTCGCCGTTGACGTCACCGAGAGCATCGGGGAGGAAGGATTGGAACGGGTTCGAGAGATCATTCGTGACTGGTATGCACGAATGGACAACAATACGGATTCACTTTCCATATACAGTCTTTCAAATACTTCTGAAAGGCTCTGCTCACTCACGCAGGATGTGTCCACAATCGAAGCCGCACTGCGAAAGCTGCAGGTTCGTCCGGGTAACGCCGTTCCCGTTTCGGCACTGGCTGCGATGGACAATATTCCACCACCCCGGTCCTCAGCCGTGCGATTATTTTTCCTTCTGACCGACAGGTGGTACTCCGCCATGCAGGATGATCTCGATACGCTGAAGGACAAAAGCCGGGAACACAATCTGAGATTGTCCCGCTATCTTCCGGACATGGATACCAGGCTGGATCTCCTCAACAACGCAGAAGCCTACGTGATCGAAAATGCGGGGAACAGTCTCGATGCAACGGAAGTTTCGCATCTCCTGGCGAGCTACAGATGGGATCCCAACCGCTATGAACCGGGTCGGTTGGAGTGGATTGCACCGTGCTGGCAGGGTACGGAGCACACGGTCGATATCCTGCTGAACGACATCTGCGACCGTGATACAACGTACACGGTGCAGTATTCCATGGCAGGAGACAGCCTGACACCGCCGAATGCCGCATACGTTTTCGATTGTCCCGGGGAAGCCCATCCCGGACAGCAGTTGCGTTTGCCGCTGCGATATGAGGGACTCTCGGCAGGACGAAACTACGAGGCGGAATTCAAGGTGCACTACAATACAAGCGTGATGTATTTCGATTCTGTTGATGTACAGGGCGCGGGCATCGAAGTGTGGGAACTGGGTTCTCCGACGATGGGACAGCTTCACCTGGAGGCACGCTTTCGTCCGAATTACAGTACGCATGAACTTGCGCAGCTTTGCTTCACGGTTATTGACGTGCAAGACACGACCGCTGCAGGATTTTCCTTTGATGCGTGGGATCTCAACGCTGCGTGCGATCCTGTTCCTTCCGGAGATTGCGAACTCCGGGTCATACCGAACAGCACGGGGGTCGGAGTCCCGGTGATACCCGGCAGACTGGCGATACACAACGTCTATCCGCAGCCGGCCGATGAACAGTTGCATGTGCGCATTTCAATGAGTCCCGGTGCGGGCTGCAGCTACAGGATGTTCGACGTGCTGGGCAGGGAAGTGCTGGCTGGCAGTATTCCGCCCGGGTCTGTGATGTTGAAAGATCTGTCTCTGCAGCTTCCTTCCGCGCTCGAAACGGGCAGCTACTTCCTGCAATTTCTGCAGGCTGGTATGCATGTCACTGCACGTATTCAGGTCGAGTAGTTGACAGCTTCGGGGATGTGTCGTAGGTTGCTGTGGCAGGCCGTACACACCATTCCCATTGAGTGTTTATGAAAGCTGTCGTTTACGACCGTTATGGCGGTCCGGAAGAACTGCGCGTTGAGGAAGTCCCGACTCCGGTACCGAAGGACGATGAGGTGCTGCTTCGCGTGCATGCTTCGTCGGTGAATTCATGGGACTGGGATCTGCTCTGTGGATCACCGTTCTTCATACGCATGTGGGGATTGACGCGTCCAAAACATCGCATCCTCGGTTTCGATGTCGCGGGTGTCGTTGAAGCCGTGGGCAAGGATGTCATGCAGTTCAGTCCCGGGGATGCGGCGTTCGGGGATCTGACCGACAGGAACTGGGGAGGCTTCGCGGAGTATGTGAATGTTCCTTCCAAGCTGCTTCATCCCAAGCCGTCAGCGCTGAGTTATGAGCAGGCAGCGTCACTCCCGCAGGCGGGACTGCTGGCCTTGCAGGGACTGCGGCAGCACCGGGAAATGCGCGAAGGTGAGCAGCTGCTCATCAACGGGGCAGGTGGAGGTGTGGGTACCTTCGCGGTGCAGATAGCGAAATCCCTTGGGGTTGAAGTGACCGTGGTCGACAGCGCTGAGAAACTCGATATGCTGCGACAGCTCGGTGCGGATCATGTTATCGATTACCGGAAAGAGAATTTTACGGAGAGGGAAAAGCGCTACGACCGCGTGCTGGATGTCATCGCGCAGCATGGACTCGGTGCGTACAGCCGTGTGCTTCGTCCGGGCGGTGTGTATTCCATGGTCGGGGGGCGCACATCCTCGCTGATTTCGGTAGGATTGTTTGGATGGACCCGGCGTTTTTCCGGTGGACGTTTCCTCGGCGTCATGCCGCATGTGCCGAATAAGGGATTGCAGGAACTGACAGATATGGTCGTGGAAGGGAAAGTCACTCCCATCATCGGCAGCCGGTATCCGCTAACACGGTTGTCCGATGCCATGCGTGAAATCGGAGAGGGCAGGGTGATCGGAAAAATCGCGATTGATCATATGCATCCGGAGTCCCCATGAGGTATTTCCCCATACTCATTCTGATCCAGGTTCTTGCCTTTCAGCCGCTCCACGCTCAGCCCACGCAGCCTCCGCGGGAGGTGACCATGTGCTGGGGACAGCCGTGGGAACTGGCCGATACTTCGCAGTGGAGTGAGGTGTACGGGCAGCTCGACGTGATCAAGATTTACATCGGGAATATCGGTGGAGGACGTGTGGATACCGCGCTGCAGCGGGCGTTCGTCAGGACGATGGTCACCCGGGATATTAAATTTGCCGTCGAACTCGGGGGATTGCTGGACTGGTACGCATCGAAGGGATCCGAGTCCGCCGAAGCTTCCTTCCAGCAGGATTACAGCAACGTGTTACCGCTCATTCGAATGATAAAGGACGTTGATCCTTCCCGCAGTATAGACATGCTGGATATGGACGGACCCATCCGGCGTATGCTGTATCCACAGGGCAAGAAGGAAAACTTTCATACACTGACGACAGCGGTTGATGAGCTGGCTGAGGTCGTGCAGCTGTGGCGGGATTCCGTTCCCGGCATCCGTATCAACCTTCTTACCAACTTCCCGAACTGGGCGTGGGGTTCGACGCCGGCGTATTATCTCCTCAATGGCAGCAGTGACGGTTACGGGCAGTACCAGGACGTCCTCGCTGCCATTGCAGCAAAGCCTGGCCTTCAGCTCGATGGACTCACCATAGACAATCCATACGACTATGCCACCGGGAGCGCACAGAGCAATCAGGCCAGTCTTATCAGGGGGGTGGACTGGATGCAGCGCCTTGCGGAACTGGACTCGGCCGCACGCAGCATGGGTATGCGGGTGAATATGATTTTCAACACCAATGGTGCACGCACCGCGCAGCAGTATTCCGAACAGACGCTTGCACTAATCGACCTCTATCATCAGCGTGTTGGACATCCCGACGGCTACTGGGTGCAGTCCTGGTACTCGCTGCCTGACGCCTGGCTGCCTGAGAGTATGCCATACACCATGACGAATCTCACTCGTGAAGTGCTGCGCGGGCTCGCACCACCACCGCCGCCGCAAGCCGGATACTGGGGATTGCGCAATATCGATATGCAGTTGCCTCAGCCTGTGTACGACGCACTGAATCCTCAACATGTGGCATTCGGATTTCAGTGGGATCGTCTCGAAAATCCTGACGATACGTTCAACTGGGCGTACGTGGATAACGCAGTGGATTTTGCTGCGGATATGGGCGCGGATGCCGTGTTGCTACTGACACCGGCATCTTCCTGGGCCAGCAGCGGGGAAGCCCGGGCTCCCGATGATCTTGATCGCAACTTGCCGCTTTCCGCAGCGGTACCGGAACGTGGGTATTCCGAAGCACTGTACGATTACACTTATAAGATTGTCGATCGTGCCGCAAAGCGGAATCCATCCGTGCTGCGCTACCTTCGTTACGGGAATGAGCCGCAGTTTACAGATCACTGGATTACGACTGAACAGACGTACCGGCAGGATGTGGAAGACTATATCCGCTGCCTGCGTACGGCCTACGTCGCCGCTCACAAGGCGGCAGCCGACAACGGCACCGATATCATGGTTTCGCATGGCGGCTTCTATTACTATGCACAACTGGAGCGGGAGTGGTTCGAATACGGGGAGGCGCACGTGTCGGTACAGGATTCACTTCTGGCACTGTACAATTCGCACTACGAGAGATTGTGGCCGAATCCGCTTTCGAACTGGAACGAATTCCGCCGCCACATGCAACGCGGCAGCGGGATGCCTCCGACGTATTGGATGGATGCAATAGCGGGACAGACCCAGTGGCTCGACTGGTTCGACATCCATTATCACTTCAAGCCGCGATACATATTCCACAACATGCATGCGTTTGAGTCCGCTGTGCAGGATTCAGGTGGAACACTCAAGCCCTGGTTCGCAGCTGAAGCGGCGATGCAGATTGAATCCGGTGGGACGACGCAGTTCGACGATCGTTTCCACGCGGGGGACATGGTGCGGAAATGGATAAGTGGTATCATCGCAGGATTGCAGGGCATCTGCACGCCGATTGTCGGTGCGCCACCTGATCGCTTTTTCGGATTGTATTCTGATCGCGGTCAGCGCTACATGTCCGCCGATGCCTATACCTTCGTGCACTCATTGATCCATCCCCGCTCAGCACCTGAGGACTTCTCAGGAAGTGCAACCGCGGTATACCGCTTCCGAGAGAAAAGCATCATTGATGTCGTCTGGATGGATGCCCTGTTCGATACGGACAATTCAACTCAGGGTGCGATACTACCGGTCCCGGTGGAACTCAAGGGGCGTCCCGATGGTCCCCTGGCAATCAAGGTGTACGACATTTTCGGCCAGTTATTGGAAACCCGCTTCGTTCCACTCGATGAGATCAGCATACTGGCGGGACAGGAGCCAAAGTTCGTTGTGTGGGACGTGGAAGAAATTGCTGATACCGGCAGGGTGCTGTTGGAACCTGAAGACGGACGCGTGTATCATGGGGTGCAGACAGTCAGTTTCGGCAACGGAAGCGCGGATCTGGATGGGTACCTGGCTGCGATGGATGAGCGGACGCAGCCCGCGGTGCGTGGCTTCTTCTTCAGCATCCCGGGTACGCGTGGTCCGGCAATGACGCTGCAGGCACTGGAGCGGTTCTACGAGCAGGCCGATTCCATCGGCTTCATTCCCGAGCTGAGCCTGTTCCTGACCGGGGAACATTCTACGGACAGCGTGATCGCCGTGTCGGATACCTACGACGATGTGATCGACAGCATCGTCACGCTGTCGGCGCAGTATGGTCGTGCGATGTTCCTGCGCATCGGCGGGGAATTCAACGGCACCTGGAACGGGTATCATGAGTATCTGTATGTGGACATGTTTCGGAAGATTACGGATATGTTTGCCGCGCGGGGACTCCGGGATTCCATCGCCACCATCTGGTGCTACATGCCTGCTGCACCGGCGAATTTCGATTCCGTCGATGTACGTGGTCCGCTCTGGTATCCCGGCGACGACTATGTCGACTGGTTCGGACTCGATGTGTTTGATTCCGAAAACTTCGATCAGTCCCTCCCCGACAGCGACCGTCGCGGACTCACGACAAAGGGGAAAAGCGAACTCTTCCTCGCCATGGCGCGTGCGAAGAATAAGCCCGTATACATGAGCGAAACTTCGGCGATCAGGCTGGAACTGACCGCGGATCCCGCAGATGGAGCGGCGGACTGGGATGCCTGGTTCGAGAAGTTCTGGGAATTCATCGAAGTGCATCCGGAGATCAAGGGCTTCAGCTACATCAATACCGATTGGCCGGAACATGCGTACCCTGGCTGGTCAGATGCACGCATACAGAGCAGTCCCTACATCGCCGGGAAGTATTTCGAGGAAATGCAGGACCCACGTTACATCCACCTTCCGTGGTCTGCGAGCACGGGCATTGAATGGAAGGCGACACAGTCGCCGCAGCTCAGTCTCCGGCAGAATTATCCCAATCCGTTCAACCCGACAACGACCATAGCATTTTCCATTCCATCAGGACAACAGGCATTGCTGCGCATCTTCGACGCACTGGGCAGGGAAGTGCGCAGGTACGGAGTTCAATCATCCTCTTCTGCTCTGCAGTATGTGGCATGGGATGGGCGTGATGTTGATGGACGCACACTCTCGAGCGGTGTCTATACGTACACACTGGAATCTGATGATGCGGTGGTTTCCCGCAGGATGCTGCTGCTACGCTGAGCGTGGTATGCCGGGCGACGCAGCCTGGTGGTTGTATGGGTTGAGAAGCAGCCGTATTTTTCTGCGTTCCTCAACACATGGACGAGATTGAAGCATGCAGAACTCATGCACGGACGCCATGCGTGACGCCATGCGCAGCGCTGAGGCGATATCGGATGAATGCTGGTCTGACATTCAGCCCCGGCTGCGTGAATGCAGTATTTCGAAACACGGCTATTTTGCAGCCGAGGGTGACAATCCAACCGATCTCGCTTTCATCTGCAAGGGAGTCTACCGTGCATTTTACCGTACCCCTGAGGGAGTGGAATACAACAAGACGTTCTTCCCGGAAGGAACGTTCATGGTCGCACTAACCGCGATGGTTACGGGACAGCCGAACCTAATCAACCTGCAGGCGCTCGAGGATTCAAAGCTGCTTTTGCTCGATTACGCGCAGCTGCTCGCACTGTATGATCGCTGGCCACTGCTCGAGCGCATGGCGCGCCGCATCATCGAGTTCGAGTGGGCGAAAAAGGAGATACGGGAAATACGCCTGGTTACGGATGATGCGACCACCCGATACGAGGTATTCAGGGAGGAGCATCCCGGACTCGAGCAGCGTATCCCGCAATATCACATCGCCTCCTACCTCGGTGTGACACCCATACAGCTGAGTCGTATACGGAAAAAACTCTTTCAATCCTGATGCAGATGGGGAGCACGGTGCATCCATAAACATATGTTAATGTCCCGGGGAAGCGTGAGGGCTAGCTTGCTTGCGTAATCAATCACCTCATGATTTTGAAAGGACGCAGCATGCGACACATATATACACTTCTCCTCGCCCTCGCCATCGTCAGCTCCACCGTGCAGGCGCAATCCCCTACTATCGATCGCAACCAGTGGCAGATCGGACTCACCTTCGGAGAGATTCCCATCCTTGCCGGCAGTTTCAAACCGGGCATCACCGTTGGCTACCATTTCGATGAGCATTTCTATCTTGGTGTCATCATACAGTCTCACGACTACATCCAGCGCGATCAGGAATCCTTCAACGCTGAGAACACCGGGCTCGGAGGACTGCTCTCTTCGAAGGAGCGTACAGGTATGCGGGCGGGAATTGAATTTCGCTATCGTCCGGTGGAATGGAGTCCCTACGTCACCGCCGGCTGGGTATACAACGACATCGATACCGAGGAAATGCGCTTCGGGAACAGTGAGCGCATGATAGGTGAAAACATGTATCCCGGAGCGATCGACATTACGCAGAGTCGTCCTTCGGGACATGGTCCCACCGTCGGCATCGGCTGGCAGTACGATTTCGACAATCGCATCAGTGTAAATACCAACCTTGCGCTTTCATTCTTCACTGCCGTTGCCACGCCGGATATCACGGTTCGGCACGATGCCGAACTTCGCGAGGCGGACCTTGCGTCTCTCAAGCAGCACATGCGCAAAGCATACAAGGACAACCTCCACAACCATTACCACATGTTCAATCTCGGCATTGCCTACAGGATCGCGGAGTAATGATCATGACAAACACAACAACAGGAATCGCATTGATAACAGCCTTCGTCCTGCTGCTCACCATGTTCGTCATGATTGAAGGAAACACGTTCAGGAAGGAAATCCGCACCGACATCGTGATTCGCGCACCGAAACATATCGTCTGGAACATCCTCAGTGATTTTGACAACTACAGCGATTGGAATCCCTATCATGTTCGCGTAGAGCGACTCGCACACCGAGCCAACTCCACGAACATCGAGCAGCATGATCGAATCCAGGTATTCATCCACAAACCCAACGGCGACTCGCTGGATCTCGAAGCGGAGATCACAAGACTCGATCCCGGTCTCGCACTGTACTGGGGTGAAGGACTGCCCGGTATTTTCAGTGGTGAGCATCGCTTCATTCTCGAAGAAATCGACAGCGTCACGACACGCGTTCGGCATGATGAAGATTTCTGGGGACTGGCACTCCCCGTCGTACCCCTCGGCGCTGAATACATAGAACAGGGATACAACGAAATGAACATTGCACTCAAACACATTGCGGAGCAGCAGTTCGCGGAAGCCGAACAGCCCCAGGCTGCAGCGGAAAGGACAGCACGATGAAGCTCACCGGAAACACCATACTGGTCACGGGTGGCAGCCGTGGGATCGGATTTGCCATTGCGAAGCGCTTTCTCGAAAGCGGCAACACCGTCATCATCACGGGCCGCAGTGAGTCCCACCTGGAAGCAGCCACACAAAAACTCCCGGGCGTGCAATCCGTGTGCTGCGACCTCAGGCAGGCTGATGAAATCGAACGACTATTCACCGAGGTCACCAAACGCTGGCCCGCGCTCAATATCCTTGTCAACAATGCAGGCGTGCAGTTCAATTACCAGTTCACCGAGGAGCCGCTTCCGTTCACCCGCGTCGATGATGAGGTCGCGGTGAACCTGCTCGCCCCGATACGTCTGTCGGCATTGTTCCTGTCCACCCTGAGTGTGCAGGATGAAGCAGCCATCATCAACCTCACATCCGCGCTCGCCCTTGCACCAAAGCAGAATGCCGCGGTGTACTGCGCGACAAAGTCCGCCCTGCAGAGCTTCACACAAAGCCTCCGCTACCAGGTGGAGGGTAGTCCGCTTCGCATCGTCGAACTCATGCCTCCGCTCGTGGACACCGACATGACTGCAGGACGTTGTACAGGGAAGGTCACACCATCAGAAGTTGCCGAGGCGCTGATGAAAGGTCTGGAACGGGGAGCTACGGAAATCCTTGTCGGGAAAACGCGCATCCTGAAAACACTGATTCGCATTCTGCCATCGCTCGTGCAGAGTAAAATGCGTGTGTCATGACATTGTCGCGCGAAATTATGCAGAAACTGCATATTCCCGGAGCAAGGAATATGCAGTTTCTGCATAATATCTGGCGTTCTGATGGTTATTGTGCCTGTTCTGTCAAATCGAGTCGGAGAATGGTACCACCATGCCCGGTAAGGAAGACACGATCACGCTCAGGCACGGAGAAATGTGAAACGCCGAAACCAAAAGGCAGGGGAAGGGTAACCCACGAGACTCCTCCATCCATGGAGTGCAGGATTTCACCATTGTAGCACTGGACAAAGATCTCATCGTCACCGAAGAGGGTGAGTCCCTTTCCTTCGTCATCATCCGCGATTTTCTTTTCCTCCCAGTGCGATCCGCTGTCGCTGCTTCGTAGTAGTACGGTGCTCACATTGTATTCCCTCGCGAGGACAATGAGGGTGCCATCTCTCAAAATCCGGGCATCTTCAACCCTGTACTTATCCGGGAGGCTGTTGTGCCTCCAGATGTTTCCGCCATCGGTAGTGGTAAGAATATGCCCGGTTCCTGCGATACATCCATGAAGACGGTCAGCGAAGTGCAAGCCTGTGGTGAAAAATGATACTGGGAGATTCTGTGAATGCCAGGTCGATCCTCCGTCCTCAGAGCGGAAGAGAACACCATCACTCCTCACAATCCACCCATGAAGGGTGTCGGAGAAAAAAACGCGAACTAGTCCTTGTCGTTTTCCTGCCGGGAGGTGCTGGTACTGCCAGGACGCACCACCGTCCGTCGTACGCTGAACGCGTCCCGAGTCCCCGATTATCCAGCCATGTGTGTTGTCGAGAAAGAACATGTTATAGAGAAGAGAATCCTGCTCAGCATTCTGCCGCTCCCAGTGCAATCCTCCGTCAGTCGTGTGGAAGATCCCATCTCCGGCGAGCCAGCCTTCGTCGCGGGAAGTGAAGGAGACAGCATGGGGGATGTTGAATTGAGAGGTATGCATCGGTTCCCATGTCACACCAGTATCAGTGGTATGGAGCATTCTTCCGTCGTGAGCTGCCAAATATCCAGCTGAATTGTCAACGAAGCGGATACAGGTCAGTGCAGACTCTGCGGGGTGTGGACTTTCTTCCCATGTCGCCGCTCGGTCGTTGCTGACCTTCAGAGTATTATTCGACAGAACGAATAGTTTTTCTCCCGCCACTGACGCGATCTGTGTGACCGCAGGAATCCGAGGGACTGTAGATCTCCAATGATGCCCACCGTCTGTACTTATTTCCAATCCATTGATACTTGCTCCGACGTATAATGAATCTGTCGGACAGACCATATCGAAGAATCCTGAACTCGAAATCTGAATGGTGTCGAGGTAGTTCGCTTTGTTGTCGATGTGATGAAGCTGATGGCCATCGATAAGTAAGCCCGAAGTGGGATTGCGGAAGTGCATGATGTCACTGAAGCGGAGATGTTTTTGCGCCCAGTCGCGTCCATTGTTGGAACTCAAGTACAGGAAATAGTAGGTGCGCAGAAGTACAGTATCCTTGCTGATCATATGCACCTGTTTTGGCCAGTCACGCGTGTGTCTGAAAGGTTGTGGACATGGGATTTCAGTCCATGATGCCCCGGCATCGGTAGTTCGAAGCAGGATCCTATGTCCGCATATCCAGCCATGTGTGGAATCGCAGAAGGATAGTCCCCAAAGCGGGAGTGTAGTACGTGAGGGCTGAATTTCCCAATTCTGTCCGGCATTCCGCGTATGCATGATAGTACCATAATCCCCAACCGCCCAGCCGTGCAGGCTGTCGGGAAAGCACATATCGCGAATGGTGTTGCCCTGTGGCTCAGGATTCAGCCATGTCGCGGTGACGGAGACTCCTGTTGAATCCGTCACAGTACAACTGAGGCCTTGTGCCTGCACCGAAGCAGGGAGCAAGATTATCAGCAATACTGGAACGATAACTTTGTGCATGCTTCCCCCCGGGGAATGATAAAAAACTATCCGATGAGTTTGTCTGGTACCTATGCAATTGGTAAAATACACACAGAGGTTAAAAACGCAATGGTTTGAATAACACGTCCGTGGCTCTCCAGGGGAGAGGCAGGTGGACGTATTTGGGAATCTGCCAGGAGAGGACTTTATGCAATCGTTACATGTTGTAAACAGGGAGACATGCAGGGGTGATGGGATTTGTGTGGATGTTTGCCCGAAAGATGTATTGCAACTTCGTGCAGCCAAAGTAGCAACGATAGAAGAACGCGTCGATGAGTGCATCCTCTGCGGTCAATGTGTTGCTGTGTGTCCAACAGCCTCCATCACCATGCCCGATCTTCCGGAAGCAAATTTCCGGAAGCTCAACAGGGATGTGCTTTCCGCAGAGCAATTTGAAGATTTTCTTCGCTCACGCAGAAGCGTACGCACATTTCGCAACACTCCGGTTGAAAGGGAAGTGGTCGACCGGATCCTTGCGATGGCGGCACTTGCGCCAATGGGCTTCCCGCCGCATTCCACCGGGGTTGTGGTTCTGTCGGACAGAGAGGAAAGAAAACACCTGCTCGAAGAACTTGTGGAGGGGTACGCCTCCATCGATAAGGCGATGGGCAGCGCAGTCGGACGTTTCTTCGTTCGCCGCGCAGCGGGTGGGGAAAATTACCGCATGCTTCGCGAACATATACTGCATCTTACACGCACTGCGAATGCCGATTTTCGCCGGGACAGGAAGGACAGGTATACCTATAACGCGCCTGTCATCATGCTGTTTCATGGCGACACCGGGGCCATGTCGTACGAGGAGAACGCGCACATCGTTTGTCATCAGGCGATGCTTGCAGCGCTGTCGATGGGACTGGGCAGTACGATTATCGGACTGGTGCCACCGATCGTTGACAGGTCGAAGGAACTGCGGCAGCGCTACGGGATCCCGGATTCCCATCGGGTGATCACGTCTCTCGTTCTTGGTTATCCAAAGTACCGCTATCGCCAAAGCATTCAGCGTCCGCTCAACAGTGTGGCATTCAGGTAAATCCCCACGACGTGCAGGTCAGTCCATTCCTGCCTGCCTCATTGCGCCATTTGCAAATTCCCGGACGAATTCAGAAGCGCGAAAGTCGTATGCCGCAGAACATCAAACATTCCCTGCTGTGGGAATGCTGTACTCCTTCCCTCTGATACCTGATCCGCTGCAGCGTCGTATTGCGGATACAGGTTAAAACCTGTACATTATGTCCGTCATCAAACAGTTGTTGTTGTTGCAGGCGTTGCGGCACGCGTGAGTCCCGGAGTCTCAAGGACCCGGTGTGATGCCGTGGTGGCAGCTTTCTGTGCAGGCTGTTCCATAATTACATACATTACCCCGGAGGTTTTCATGAAACGCACACTGCTGTATACATTGCTCGGCCTGCTGCTTACCACTGCCATTTACGCACAGGAGGCGGATAGCCCTGAACCCGTGTTTCTGGTCGTCAATCAGAACCAGGTGGACATGAAGGACATGGCCGCCCTCAGAACCATGTGGTTTGAACGGGCCGTGCCCATTCTCGAGGAAATGAAGAAGGAAGGACTCGTCCTCAATTACGGTTTGTTCACGCATGCCTGGGGCGACGAATGGAATTTCAATTTCTTCTTCGTCACGAAAACGCATGAGGATTTTCTCAAAGCGTGGGACGAGTACATCGATCGGCTGCAGGCAGCACATCCAGATACGTTTATGGAGTGGGTGTCGAAAATCAAGTCGCATAAGGACAATATGTACACCATGTATTCCAGTCCGAATTAATCTACGCTCTTGCATCGACGCTATGTTGAGAAAGCCCCGCTCAGGCGGGGCTTTCGCGTTACCTGTGCGTGATTTGTGCCAGTGAACAAATGTGACTGAAGCATCCCGACGGGGTTTTTCGCATTGCATCTTACAATCAATCCTGTATGTTTTGCACATTCGGTTCATTGTACTATTCGGAGGGGGATATGCTATTCCTGCACGTGATGAATGCCTGTCGCATACATGCTGTCGTTCTGACACGATCGCTTTTTGCCACTGTGATCATTCTACTCTGTGCTGTGCCTTCCTCTCTGGAGGCGCAGGTTGTCGCACAGGTCTGGGAGTCGGATACCTCCTGGTATGACGAAGCCACGGGGACATACGATCCCTTTGACATTTCGGCTGACGTCTCGGTTTTGAACACCGGAGCTGATACGGCGTACGATGTGAGGGTGGAGATCTACTGTCCTGAAGGACTCATGCTTGATGACAAGCTGATGACCCGAACGATCGATCTTGAAGACCCGATTGCTCCCGGTGATTCGGTTGTTCTGCCTCTGGACCTGAAGCAGAATATCCGTCACAGTGGAAAGCTGTATGTGCCGCAGCAGCTGTTCTGGCTTATCAAGTGGAAGGAGAGTGCCGGGAGTGCAGTCAACACGCGTGAGGGACATGGGGTGGTGATGGATCTTGGTGGGTGCTCTGGAGAACGTATTCCGAACGATCTGAGGGTGGAAGCACAGTTCCCTGATACACTGCGCCTGAATGAAGTTTCCGACTCCACCGGCGAACTGTTGCTCGAAATCCCCATTCGCATATACAGCGCGAGTGGGAGCGCGCGATTGCTGAAGGATTTCCTGCTCGATACTGACGGATTGTTTGCCTTCGGAGCACGGGTTTTCTATGAATTCACCGATCCCATGGGTGGTTTTGACGGCATACGCATCGGAGCTGGAGACACCCTGCTTGTCAATTGCAGAATGTGGATCCCGGTTTCCACATTATCGGATTTCCTCCTGTTCCATTTCGAAACAATCGTTTACAACGAAGACGACTGTACGGATTTCCTGGCGTATGCAATGACCGAGACAAGCGCCGTGCCCGTAATCAGGGCCCGGCTGGCGGAACTTGCAGTCCGCTTCCGGCTCGACCGTCAGAAGCCGGCTGGTCCATCAATGAACGTCAATCTTGAAACATGGTGTGGTTCACAGTCCGTCACATTGTTGAAGAACGCTATTGAACTCCATGACAACGGTGTACCGATGGAATTCGCCTATAGCGGACAGGAGTTCAATGACGAGGTCCGCGCGATACGGCTCGCCTTTGCCTTGGATCTGAGCCACAGTATGGCGGATGGAGCAGCACTCGAGCTGACAAAGGATCTCATACGTCAGGCAGGTGGGATGCTCGATGCCGGTCGTGACACCCTGGTCGTTTATGAACTGACGGATCATCTCGAAGGGATGCGGGAATTCACAGGGATCATGTCCGGGCTTGCCGACTATCTGGATACACTCACGGCGAGAGGTGGACAACAGATCGAGGTGGGACTGAAGGAAGCGGTGCTTGCCGAAACGCGGAACCCGCATAGCGGATCTTCATTGATGTACTATTTATCCGATGGTTGGCATCAGTCCGCACAACAGGCGCAGGATTCCGCATCGTTGATTGCGAGCAGGCACTCCATTCGGTTGTCTCAGGCGATGCCCACGACATCAGCATTGTTGGTCCGCTCCGAATCGTACCAATACCCTTCTTACCTGTCGTCCTCGTATCTTCTTGATCGTATTGTGAGTGAGCGTCTCGCAGACCAACGTTATCGCGATGCAGGCATACATTATAATATCCATTGCTGGAGCGGTCCTGAACATGAACTCTCGCTTCGGCTAACGGACGGATGTGGAAAGGACACGACGATCTCTCACACGTTCACCGTGCCGGAGGAACGCACCACACCCCTGCGCGTCTTGGGAGAAAAGCTGCAGGTTCATGCCGGTCAGCCAGTTTCCGTCAGTTTTCGATACGAGTTGGCGGTTGGGGAATCATGGGCAAACTCCGAGTGTCTGCTTACCTGGGATACACTTGTTCTTCAATTGGACAGCATCCATTATGCCGGAGGTTCATACGGCGATTTGCTGAATCCGCTGGAGAAGAAGGGAAGCCTTTTCTTTGGAATCCACACGAACAGGGTACCTGGGAGTGGACCTATTGGAACATTCCATTTCACAGCGCTGGCTACAGAGGACACACTTGAAACACCGGTTACCTGTCACGTCTGGGGGAGATACGGCAACTGTATCGTGACCGAAGCAGGACAGGCTGAACTCACGGTGATGCCAGTAGTTTCCAGTGTTACCTCTCAGTCTCTCGCTGATGGATTCCAACTCCTGAGCGCATACCCTCAGCCCGCGCGGGATCAGCTGCACCTCACCTACCAGTCGGATGTGGCAACCGCAGTTCGTGCAAGTATTGTTGACATCCTGGGACGTGAAGTATGGCATGGCATCCTGCCTGCCAGCCAGGGACGGGAGCGTGTGCATACCATTGCACTGAGCAGTAAGCTTCCTTCAGGGATGTACCTCCTGCGCATTACCGCCGATGGTGTGAAAGGCCAGGCCGGAGCATCTACTGTGTCTGTTACGCGATTTCAACTTCTACATCCATAAGGATATCCCCTGTGCGTCTTTCTGTTTTCATACTCGTCTCCATCCTGCTCAGCGGCTGAGCGAAGAATTATGCAGTTTTTGCATATTCCCGGCGCTGAGAGGAATCTGAGCTGCTTTCTTGTGTCATTCAGGGGATGGATTTCGCAGATCCGGCTCACACAGCTACGAAGGGTAATGGTGGTGGAATGATGAAGCGCGTTCTGATTCGCACAAAAGCAATATTCGTTGTGATGGGGATAATCAGCGCCATATTGTGTTCAGCTTGCGGAGAAGATGATCCGGTAACACCTGAAGTTCCGGTTATTCGCATGTTGAATTTCCAACAGGATGTGACCGTGGGGATAGGGGGACCACTGATCATTGCATTCGAGATCAGACCAGACCTCAGCGATCTCGTGGTGCAATTGGAATATCGCGGTCCCGGAGACGATTGGGAGGTGGTTGGGCAGGTTTCAGGATATACCGGACGGGTACGCATCGAACATGAGCGTCTCGGTGTTGACCGCCTGCAGTTTCGCCTTCATCCTATCAGAAGAGAGGAGGCCGCTCTATCAGGCTGGATTACAGTGGACCGATCACAAGTTCTGCAGCCTGTTACTCTGATCACACCACATCCACATGCCCACGTAGCAAGGTATCGAAAACAGGAAGGTATCATACAGTGGGAGCGAACGGAGAATTTCATTGTGGATGCGGTGACGATTTCAATCAAACCCGAAGGTGCCGCATTTTGGACCTTCGACACTACTGTGTATGGAGACGCAAACCAGTGCAGCTGGCCATCCTCGTTTGTGTACGCAGGGAATGCTGTACTGAAGTTGCAGGCGCTGGGATACGAGGATACGACAGCCGTCGTGATTCCGCTTGTCGTAGAGGATGAACCCGCGCTCTGGATAGAGAAGCCGGTGGGAGGTGATATCCTCTATCATCACAAAATGTCTGACGTTGCACTGTGCTGGCGACCCAGTGGTAGCGTCAACTTCGCAGCTGTTGAGGTCGAAATGGCGAGAGGTGATGATCCCTGGCAGCAAATCGGCGTGTACGATCAGAGTGAACGGGAAATACCATTCTCATCGCTGCTCAGCAAAGCAGGGAAATATCGACTTCGGCTGCGTCGCGTGGGCGGTGCGGGATGGGTGGAATCCGGGACCTTCTTCTATGCGCATTTCCAGGTTGCGCTGGCCGGAAATGCACATGTCGCGAAACGAGGTGCACCATGGACATTGGATCACGACATCGTGCTCTCTGGCACATCCTCCATTGATGGCGAGAAGGTGACTCATTTCATGTCCTCAGATGGTGGAAAGCACTGGGACAGCATCGACATTGTTACCGATATCATCACCGCTGCTGCCGGGAATAAGAACATGATTCGAATTGAAAAGGAGTATGAGGGATTCGTATTGTGTGACACAACAGCAACGTTCAGCATTACAGAGAACCTCACAGAATTTTTCCCTCCACTGGAAGCGGGCTCTCAGTTCCACTACAGGTATACAAGGGGGGGAAGACAAATGGGAGCACCAACGACGACATTCGACGACACACTTGAAATTCAGATACTTTCTGTCTCATCGGAGGCGTCCAGATTCGTTTATCAGGCCAGGAGCAGATTCATCGGAAGCGTGGATAGCAGTTGGTCGGCAATGACGGTTTATGAGGAAAATTCAGGACTGCATGAGGTAACCGGTCTCCTGGCTACTGGAGGAAGGATCTTCCGCTATCTGGATGCAGATGTCGATACGATCAGCTACGACCGCTATATCAATCAATATCCGTATTCCAATTACCCTCGCAGCTGGAGCGGCATGATACTCGAGCGCGGCATCGGATTAAAACGCTCGTGGCGTGGCAGCGCCTCATCCCCAATGCAGAGCGAGGGCTCGGGTTGGACATTCATCCGACGCTGGTGACGTAGTTTGCAGCAGGAGAGATTCTGACCGGATCAGAATTCCCCTTTCGTCATGATTGCCGGGGAGCGTATTATCCGATATTCTCATCCGTAACACTTTCTGGCGGGATTATGCGAATTCACCAGTTGATGCTCCTCTTCGCACTTCTATGCTCGTTCTCCGTTGCGCATGCACAGCGCTACGGAGCGTTTACCGAATACACCTATCCGCAGTTCGCGGAGGTAATCCGGCTGGGCAGTGCATATGCCGCGGTGGGACGCGGTCCTGCAGTCATGCATGTCAACAGTGCCGCACTCGCGTTCCTGAAAGGAAAGCAACTGGATGTGTCTACCGGTCGCAGTCTTGGCGAGAACGATTGGGAATACGACCTTCCGCTCGACGCCGCTGCAACGGTGCACGTTCCTGAATGGCGAATGACCTTCGGTGCGAGCGTTAACCTGGATCAGTTTGAATGGGAACCGCGGTGGGATGCTGAGAATCTTTCAAGGTACACAGTAACAAATAGAAGGTATGGATTGCATGCGGCACGGAGCATGACGGACTGGCTGGCGATCGGAGCTGCGATCATGGTGTATGATTCCTACCTGGAAGCCTACTCTTGGGCGCATGAATCGGGAACGGGGCGCGCTACGTTTATGGACTTCGCACTCTCGGCCATGTCACGGCACCGGGTGGATTTCCTCGGGCGCGATGACGATGAGCTTCGATGCATGCTCGGACTCTCGAATGTACTGAGCACGGAGACCTACTACATTGACGAGGCCCAGAAGGACCCCATACAACAGGTTTTCCGCGTCGGCGCAGCGTATTTCTGGAATCCCGATTTCGGTCAGGCCGCCGGATTGGATGTCTTTTCTGCCCTCGTATCCGCAGAATCGACGATTCAGGGTGTCGAGTATGAATTCAAAAATTGGGGTACGGTTGCTGGCGCGATGGAAGTTCGTCTCCTTGAAGTGCTTATGCTCAGTGGAGGGGTGGAAAATATCATCCGGCTGCCGGAGAGCTTTTCGGGATGGGATGAATACCCGGTGTTCCGCTATGGTATAGGGATTTATCTCCCGCTTCATCACATACTGAACTTTGAAAGGGCGGTCGGAGTGCAGTTTGACTACGCACATACTGCATGGAACAGCGAGACGGATTCATGGTACCGCTTCGATCCCGAGAAACATCCCCAACAGGTGAACGCCTTCAGCCTTCGCCTTCAGATCGGAGCAGCTGACTGAGCTGATTCGGCGGAGAATATGTGTACCTTGCTCCAGATTCCTCCACAGCACAGTGAGAAGAAAGGCCAGGTATGGAAAAGAAACGTGCGATCATCACCGGTGCGACGGGAATGGTCGGTTCAGCAGTCCTTCAGTACTGCATCGATCATACAGACATAGGGGATATCACCGTCGTTGGAAGACGGCCGATGGAGTCTGCTCCCCCGGAAGTCAGGCAGATAATGCATGAGGATTTCGGGGATATGAGTGGACTCGGTGAACAGCTCGCTGGATTTGATATCGCATTCTTCTGCATCGGCGTTTATACCGGTGCGGTGGATGATGAACGCTTTCGTGAGATCACAGTCGATTATACCATCGCGTTTGCGACTGCGCTGAAGCAGTGGAGTCCGGATGCGACGTTCTGCTTTCTCAGTGGACAGGGGGCGGACCTGACGGAGAAAAGCCGACTGTCTTTCGCCCGCTACAAGGGTGCGGCGGAGAAGGCCCTGATGTCGATGGATTTTCAACACCTCGCGATATTTCGTCCCGGCTACATATACCCGAGTACTCCCCGTGAAGAACCCAATCTCATGTATCGCATCAGCAGGCTGCTGTATCCCGTCGCACGGTACGTCTATCCGAATATCGGACTGACATCAGACGACCTCGCACGTGTGATGGTGAAGGTCGGGGCGGCACCGGAATTGCTGGCGGGACGCTCCATTCTTGAAAATCGGGATATCAGGGCGTTGCTTCGCGGCTGATAACACAAGGTCATGGTTCGAGGAGTAGACGCTGGGCTATTGTATTCCAACCTGTTCCGATCAGATCAATTCCTCGGCAATGCTGACAGTGGATCCGTTTTGTGTCAACTGCCATTTCGTCGTGGCGACGTTCGAAAGAAATCGCATGTCGTGACTGACGAGAAGGAGTCCGCAGGGACAGTCACGCAGCGCCTGCTCGAGACATTCCACTGCCGGAAGATCGAGATGGTTCGTGGGTTCATCCATCACGATCAGGTGCGGATGGCGCACGACCCCGAGGGCGAGGAGGATTTTGCGGAGTTCGCCCGGACTCGCGTCATCGTTCTGCAGCAGCCGTTTCGGATCGGATCCAAGTGTGCTGACAATGGTGTAGACATGTCCCAGCAGGTCATTCGGGAGCGCACGTACATCCGACATGATGCGCCTTGTCTGCTCGAGGTCAATTTCCTGCGGAAGATAAACCAGGTGCTGCTCCTCGATCTGCAGTTCACGAAGAATATGACGGATGAAGGTGCTTTTTCCGAGTCCGTTCCCGCCCGTGATTGCAATGCGGTCATTCCGTTGCATGGTGAGGGAAGGAAAGCTCAGTATGCGCGATTCCCCGAGATCGATTTCACCAGATGGAAGTGTGAAGAGCACGCGGCGCGGTGAACACGAACCTTCGAGCCAGAACTGCGGCACACGTTGCGCGTGGGTTTCCACAGCGGCGACTTTTTCTTCGAGCTGCGCAATGCGTCCATCGAGCTGCCGCGCCAGCCTGCCAGCCTGTCCATCCTTCCCCGTGACTCGAGCGAGATCCAGTTTCGCGCGTCCGTCACTGTCCCCGCGCGCGAGTCCACGCTTCGAGCGCTTCCGGTCCGCTTGCGACGCTTTGCTGTGCCGTGTGCGGGACTCCTGTTTCAGGCGCACGAGCTGCGTCTGCAGTTGTTGACGTTCTTCGTATGCACTTTCCGCTTCGCGTTGCGCTTCGGCGGCAGCCTGCGTATAGCTCCCCGGACGCATGACGGCGTCCGGGGGATGAAGGAAAAGGCATTGTGAGCAGAGTATGTCGAGTACTTCCCGGTCGTGACTGACGATGATGCCGACGCCGTGAAAACGACGCAGCGCGTCGATGAGCTGTGAGCGCGCATCGGCGTCGATATGATTCGTCGCCTCGTCGATGAGCAGCACATCCGGATCGCGCCAGAGTGCCGTACCGATCTGGGCGCGCTTTCGTTCGCCATGACTGAGGGTGAACCAGCGGGCGGCCCAGTCCTCCCCGATGCCCAGACGTCCACGCAGCGCAAAAGCCTCGGGCTCCATCGCTGTGAGGAAGTCCGCCAGCATCTCCGGTGCATGATCTGTGCGCTGGGGACAGATGACCATATGTCCGGCTCTGATGATATTTCCCGCTTCAGCTTCAAGCAGTCCAGCAGCCAGTTGCAGCACGGTGGTTTTCCCTGTGCCATTCGCACCGACAACGCCGGTCCACCCCGCATCGAAATGTGCAGACACATCCTCGAGCAGCGGGAACGGCGCGCCGTCATGCGTAAAGGTGATATTGTGAAAGGATAGCGACATGGTTTATTTCCTCGCGATGACAGCAATGGTTTCGGAGGTGTCGGTGAGCGCATCACCTGCAAGGGAAGCGTTGACCGCTTCAATGCTGAATCCAGCCTGCTCGAGTTCGTCAGCAAGGTGATCAGGGGTGAAGTGCTGCAGCCAGTTATAGATTTCCCAGTGCTCTCCTGGCTCGATGATCACGTAGTGGTCGAGTGACACGGCATCGTCGGAATAGAGCAGCGTGCGCTGCAGTCCGATGTAATCTTTCTCAGACCAGAATCCGTTCATGAGCCTGTGTTCGATCGCTGTCGTTTCCCGCTTCGCGGAAAAGCTTCCCATTCCCAGGGCATCCAGCGCGAGATAGCCTCCTGGACGCAGCATGGAATGAATTTTCGTGAGCAGGTGGCGACGATGTTCGGGGGAGAGCACGCCATAGTCATAGTATATGAAGGTGACGAGGTCGAAATCTCCCGGCAGCGCATCTTCCACATAGTCCGCATGGATATATGTAATCTCTTGTCCGTTGCGGCCGGCTTCTTTCTCCGCGTATTCGAGCGAGTTCCGGGAGAAATCCACCCCCGTAACCTCCGCACCGAGTGCGGCGAAGCGGGAAGTGTACAGTCCCGGTCCGCACCCCAGATCACAGACCCGCTTCCCATTGAGTGAAAATCTGTCATCAAGCGATGTAACAATACCATCGATGATGCCTGCACTGCGGGATGCGAGTTCCGTCTCCGGATTCAGGTGATACGTCAGCATCTGACGCGCAATATGGGGACGCGTCCACAACTCTCGCGCGGTACTGCGCGAGAAGGGCACGGGACGCTGTGTGAATTGATACAGTGTGGTATACATGACAATCCTTGATAATCCTGAAATACATGAAATGCTTCGTAAGGTGGACAGGCCGACAGAACACTTCACAGCGCTGTCAGCAACAGGGGAGAGGGAGCAGCGAAACACTGCTTCGAGGAATGAGGATATGGGGGGATTGTCACTTCATGATCTACAAATATACGTCCCACAGCGGCGATCACAAAATTTGGGATAGGGGAAAACGATCTGTTGCTCCTGAACACGGGAGTTCGTATTGTGTGGGCGGGGCAGTGGCCACCCCAACCCGATTACTTTCAGGTTGACGATCTCCCGGAGGGACACCGCATGATTTTCCGTACGGCTATCCTGATCTTTTTGCTCGCTGTGACCTGCAAGGCACAGCAGGATTCGATCGCGAATCCCCACGCTGGAAGGAAGGACCCCGCGGGGAAGCTCCTCCTTCATTCCGCAGGTCAGTCTGCCCCATCACCTCCCTTGATCTTCAGGATCCCCCGAATTGCGGACAGGGCAGCAGTGCCACCAGATTTTTCCACAGAGGCGAAAGACAGCTACCGGGAGATCGAGCAGCTGCTGGGAATGGGCATCCCTCGATGGCAGATGGAACAAATTATCGCGCGTCCCACATTCGATGCGGATTCATTGCGGCGGCTCATGCACGCGACATACATCATGCAGAACGAAGATCCGCTGTATTACCTCCAATGGCGTTCCGCCAGACCGGGGATTGAATTCAGCGTTCTGGATGAGGCTGTTTTCAATGCAGTGAGACAGCGTATGGATGATGATGTTCCTGCTGGATTACTGCTCGGTAGTCCAATCATTGCCCACGTACGAGTGAACGACGTGCGCTATGAAATCGATAGCACCGCCATTGTGGATAAGAGTTCTACGATAGCCACGGCAGAAATCCTTGACGTGATCAAGGGAGAGTATGTGCCGGATTGTACAGGAAGTTCCTCAGTCTCGTTTAAGCACGAGGCAGAGCCTGCAAGCTGCCTGGAATTCGAGTACAGAGAAAGCTGGCATCGCCTGGGACATGGGTACGGGATGGAGCCTTCGGGGAACCTCAATAACTGGGTTCAGGAAGGACGGGAGTATGTTGTCTTCCTCGATTTTCTGGGTGTTGTTGTCGACCACAGCAGCAAGGAATACCGTAATGTTCTTCCGATAAGCCTTGCACCTTCGATAGTCTGGCTCTCCACCACAGGCTGCATGTATCCGGTTGTTGATGGATGCGTAGTCGATGAATACGATGACTTCGGCTTCGGTACGCATATTCCCGTCGATCTGTGGAAGCAGCGTCTGCGTGAAACGATTGAGCTGGCATTTGAAGGCAACGGGCCTGCGTTCGGGATTCGTGGACGCCCTGTATACCCGCGGTGGAGTTTCTGGGATTCGACGTATTACGCGCATACGCACCCATACATCGATACACTCTGCGCTATCACGGAGAGCTTAAACTCCGGCGACAGTACGGAGGCCTACAGGCAGATGGAGAAACTGCTGCGATACGCTTCCGCCCGAACGACGCGTGAGAGGTTTGAGTCGGCAACTGCCGGACAGGAGGCAGGAGAGCTGCTCGAAGCTGTGCTCACTACATTCGACCTGCAGAAACCGCATATCATTCTGCCGGATAGTCTGGCGTACTCCGTTCTGGAATGCGAGCGTGACTGGGATCGCATACTCGAAAACCCTGTCTCGAAAGAGGCAGACCGCGTGCTGCGGTTTCTCCCTGCGTACAGGACGCCGCCGATTGAGGTCCCTGGGAAGCAGACCATTTACCTCGACAAAGCATTTCACCACGCCATTGATGCATGGCAACACTGGGTGTGTGGTGCTACTCTATCTGCGTTCTCCGATATCGCGATAGCCAAGCTGCGGTGGATCGAGCAATGGTTTGCAATCAGGAGTGATCGGTATTCCCGCTTCCACGTGCGTGCGGGCTATCCAACCGTTTGTCGCATTGCTGTGCACCCTGACCGCAGTCAGGCGGTAGTGGAGGTGGAGCTGTACAGGGATGTGTACCGGATGATGCTGTTCGATCGGGAAGACGGGGAGTGGAAAAACACCAGGACAATTCGTACATGGATTCGTTAATCAGGAAGCTGGAGGCTGCATGCGTTGGGTTCTTTTCATTGCTGTACTGAGTATCACCGTACTTGACACCGCTGTTGCACAGTACGGCGTGCAATTTAGCCATCTTCGCGATGCGAGAAATGTCGCGTGGGGACAATCCGCCGTCGCAGCCGCGGAAGGCACATCGGCGCTGTTTGTCAATTCCTCTGCTGCCGCCGCGTTGCGCGGCTACGGCATTTCCGCCGGATTGGGCCAGACGCTTCCTACATATATGGATGCTGATGCTGCCGATCTCGCCGCCGCAGCGGCCGTACTCCCTGGTAAACTCGGTGTCGGACTCACCTGGTCGACGTTCGATCTCGCAGACGTTGGTGCGAGCATCGACTACGCCCTCCTGCGTCTGCACGCCGGGTATCGGCTGGCAGAGTGGTTGGAGGTCGGTGTGGAGGGGCGCCGGTATGCATACAGCACGGAAGGAATCGTACGCAGGGACGAAGGGAACAACATTATAAGCGTGTCGGATGGTACCGTGTATCCCACGTATGATCTCGGATTGTCGCTTCGCATTTCCACAGAAGACGCGATTGTAGAGGGGGATGTTCTGCGCGCAGGAGTGCAGGCCGCGAATCTTCTCGATACAGATTTTGAGCTTCCGCTGGAGGACGTTGCAGTGTACACCGAGCGGAAAGTACGACACCTCCGTCTGGGCGCGCTGTGGCAGCTGCCCCTTCATGTGTCCGGCTCGTCGGATCTCAAACCCAGACTGCTGTTTGGCGCTGGAGCCACATACATCGAGGAACCGACACGTTTCATGTATTCAAGCAGTATCTATCCTGGTATCACAGCCGGTGCGTCGATACTCGACATGTTTACACTTCTGTTCAACTACGAGGACGAGATCGATGATGGGAAGGTGACTCTTCCCTGGTACCCGGTGCTTCGAACCGGACTCCTTGCGGATCTGCCTGTCGGTAAGTGGTCAGGGATGCAGGAAGAATTGATTCTTTCCATCAGCTACACCTTCTGGCAACACCTCGGAGAAACCGATGTTACGAACAACTTCATTGCCCGGGAGTATCCAACCAACGCAGCGTCAATGAGTGTGCATTTTACACCGTGAGATAGTTCGCCAGGTCGTGCAATGCCTTCCGCATTGATTGCAGCGTAACCACTCCTCACTTCATGTGTTGTATATGGGAGTCCACAACAAAAGGCGGGATGAGTATGCGTTATCTGATTCGCATGGCAATGCAGAGCTTTCACAGCAAACTGATCGTGAGAACTGTTACGTTTCTGAGTTTAGTCCTGCTGTTGCCACTGTCTGCGGGATGGGCGCAGGCAACATCGGGTCCCTCACTCTCGCCGCGCTGCGTTGTGCCGGATTCGCTGGGCTTCGACAGGGAGACAAACGACTACTATCCCAATCCGTTTGTCTGCAGGGTGGAATGTGTGAACCGGGGAAGCAACCCGGCCTACGATGTCATAGGCCGAATAGAACTTGCGCCCGGAATGGAATTCGATCCCCCGGGACAATCTCCTGTACTGAATTTTTCACCCTCGACGCTACATCCGTGGAAGTCCGGTGACTCGATACAGGATGTCCGGTGGACGTGTAGGTGGACCGAGCGTCATCGAGTCGAGAAGGTTCCTCGGGTACGGTACGTCGTTGTGGGAAGAGATTCGAACGGTGTGCTTCTTGATTCCGTGGACGCGGTCGGGCAGTTCAGTGTCCCGGGCCTGCAGCCATATTTCGCCTGCGACCTCGAGCTTCCAGATTCGCTCGGTTTGAACCGGGAAGGGACGGATGTCGAACCAAATCCCTTCACCGTGAAGTACACCATACGCAACATCAGCAACCAGGTGGGGAGAATTAAGCAGGTGACACTCTATTTCCCAATGAGTGAGGGATTGAGTTTGAGTACGTCCTCGCCTAATCCGACGACTTTCAATCCGAATCTGGAACTGGATATGGGGGAGGAACACACCTGGACCTGGACGATTAATGTCGACGGGCGTGCCAAGCGCAGACAGCCAAAAATCCAGGTCATAGCGTTTGATGATGAAGGCAATCCCATTCCCTGCGAAGACTGGCTGCCGATTGTGGGACTTGAAGCCACACTTGCCTGCGACTTTCACACCGATACCCCTGTGCTGCAATACGACTCCACAACAGGTACGTATCATCCTGATCGATTTGTCTTCTCCGCGAAGTTCATGAATCTTGGCAGCGTACCGCTGTACAATATTGAGACCAGGATTCGCTGGGATGATGTCAGTGGTGAGCACCTCCTTGAACTCGATTCGGATTACCCGAACAATGGAAATCCACGCTTTTTCGGTATGCTGCTTCCGGGCAGGGATACCACATGTACCTGGGGACTTCGTCTGCGGAATATGAACACCACTCAAACCCCGCAGTACATTCAATTCCACCTTGAAGCAGGGTCGGAGGAAACGCCATACAACAGAGAGGCCTGTGATGGCTACGTGCAGATTGATCCCGTCATGCCGCTGGCTGTACACTCAAACTCGACGCTGCCTCAGACCTGCGCATTGAGCGTCCAGCCCAATCCCGTGAGGAACACCGCATACATTAATCTCACCCTTGGCCGAACAGGCTCCGTGCATCTCGTCGTGACCGATGCACTGGGGAGAATTGTGCATACGGTCCTGGACGGCGAGTACCTATCCAGTGGCAAGTATACCCGCTCTGTGCAGCTTACAAGCGTTCCCGCGGGATTGTATTTCGTTCGCCTGGCCGCAGGTGAAGATGTGCGTACAGAAAAGCTCCTCTTGCTGCGCTGAGTCATCCTGTCTCCCGGCTACCGGTTCGGTCCTCCGCACACATGCCGTGATGTTGTCTGTCATCACGGTAACCGCCTTTTACGCTGCGCCGAAGGGAAGAAATTCGGAGGTGTGTATGTGTGGGACAGTGAAGAATCCATGCAGGCGTTCCGCAATTCTGAGCTCGCCGCAACAATCGCGTCGTCGTATAAGGTCATCGGTGCTCCCGAGGTGGATGTTTTCAGTGTACTGCACTCGCTGCGGTAGGTGAATTCGGCTGTTCCCTAACTGAATCGCTCTATGAGTCAGGTAGTGGACAAATGCTACGTAATCTAATCGCGTAGTTGCACGAATCTCAACTGTTGGCATTGCACCATCAGTAAAATAGGTAGTACCACCTATTGAAATCTGCTATTCCGTTTGTTTATTTGTTATAGTCTCATCATCCCACCCGTAATCGCATCCTTTTCGTGGATGGTCGATGAACCGGTGGCGAAGCACTGTTTGTGTATTCGCCTGCCTGTGTCGACGCGTATTGCGTTGTCCCACGACAAGGAAAATCCACCTATCAAATTAATTCGTGGCACGGATTGATTGCGCGTCTTTTGCGAACTCCTGTCAACAGCATCCACTGCTTCCCTCAAACCGGAAGCAATCATATACATTTCCGAATTTTTATCCATCTGTAGCAGGAGGCGTCATGAAGCAAACTTCGATGATGCTGATAGCGATTGTGTTGTTGTCTGTATCGTTCGCATATGGACAGCAAAATCCCGCCATGCTTGGACCCATCGATCCCGGAAACGACAATATCTTCAGAGGCTGGATGTCACGTGATGTGGCAAACGGATACATGTATTTCAAAATGTATGATGGCATCGGATCGGAAATCCATCCCACGAATTCCACTGTTCGTATCGGAAATCTGTGGAGGACTGATGGTACGCCTTCCGGAACGACCCGATATGCATCGGCGCAGGTCGTCGGCGAAGTCAGGGCCATTGGTGATCTCGTGTACTTCACCGGAGCTGATCCAGATCCCAACAACTGGGACGATCCATGGCGAAGCGATGGAACAGCGGCAGGAACATTCAGGCTTACAGACCTTGGCAAACGTATGTCTGCATCTACCAACGAGTGGGACTTCGAGTCGTTCAATGGTGCTGTGTACTTCATTCATGGGTACAACAAGAAACAGTTTACCACGCCTGTGATCAATCTGATGACAACGGATGGAACGACGAACGGTACCTCTGTCGTTGCTTCGGTCCCCAACGGGATCATTGATTTGACTCCTATGGGAAACGATCTTTTCATCTACATGTTTGATCTCTGGAAATCAGATGGGACTTCAAGTGGTACGGTCGAATTGAAGGACATATGTCCCGGTACCGGATACTGTTCCGTCGAACCATATCCGCTGCCCGATCCTTACGCAAGCAGTCATTACTGGCGGCCATTCGCCTCCAATGGAACTTACTACGGTCGGTTCGCAGACGGCGTTGCCGGTGATGAGCTATGGATGAGCGATGGAACTGCAGCAGGGACGGTGATGGTAAAGGATATCAACCCTGGTTCTGGCAGTTCCTGGCCCTGCATGTTCGCGGAATTGAATGGGGAACTGTATTTCGCCGCCTACGATGATGACGCAGGATTTGAGTTGTGGAAGTCCGATGGCACCGCCAACGGGACGGTGCTGGTGAAGGATATTAATCCGAACGGAAATTCCGAACCGCTGTGGCTCACGACAGTGAACACTGCGGGCGGAGACCTGCTGTTCTTCAGCGCGGACGATGGCACAAACGGCAGAGAGTTGTGGATCAGCGACGGTACACCAGGTGGTACGAATATGCTGAAGGATATCAATGCGTATGGAAGTTCAAATCCCCGGTTCACAACGTTTGCGAACTACGAGTATCGTTGTTCGGATGAGGACTACATGCTGGTCATGACTTCCTACAACGGTATTGTTTACTTCGCTGCAGATGATGGGAACGGATACGAACTCTGGAGCAGTGATGGTACCTCAGCAGGGACTACTAAACTATTCGATATCAATCCCGCAGGCAGTTCGAATCCGCTCTATATCACCGAAGTAAATGGAAAGATTCTGTTCTTTGCCTATGAGCCAACCTACGGATATGAGTGGTATTCATACGACCCTTCACAACCAATTGGGAGCAATACACCCCCAGTCGCAAGTTTCACAGCCACACCCAGCAGCGGAGACGCTCCGCTGCAAGTGAGCTTTGATGCTTCGACCTCGGACGATCCGGACGGGAGTATCGTGGCCTACGATTGGGATTTTGGTGACGGATCGACAGGCAGCGGCATGCTGATTTCCCACACGTATCAGAATGGAGGTACTTACACAGCTACACTCACTGTAACGGATGACGATTCCGGAATTGATCAAGCGACTGCATCGATCAATGTCAGTTCAACCGGTGGAATGGACATCTTCGTGGTAAACCAGCTTCTTTCGCGTGTGGTGCTGCCAGGAAACAGAACTGCCGGACAGTCCCTCCTGACGATTGAGGGCAATTCCGCAGCAGTCGCAGGTGCTGAGGTTTTCGTCTCATATTCCGGGCCGACAACTGGGGTGGTTTCCGGATTCACGGACGCTTCGGGGCAGGTAACGATTGAAACTGCCAGCACGAAGAAGGACCTGAATCTCAACTGGTGCTATACGGTGACTGATATTCAATTGGCTGGTTACACATTCAATGATCAGACAGGTGTCCCGTATCTGTGCGAAGGGAGTCCCAAGCGCAGTGCAGAGGTTCAATCGAACTGTCTGCTTCACGCTCCATATCCCAACCCATTCGGGACGGGATCGTTCACAGGTGGAAGCACAGCAAATATTCGATTTGCTCTGCAAGAATCAATGCATGTCTCGATCCGTGTATACGATGCTCTCGGGAGGGAGATCATCACTGCGGTTGACGAATACCGTACAGCCGGTTCCCATAACGTGCAATTCAATGCCGGCGCCTTGCCGTCAGGGACATATTTCGTGCGACTTTCATCCGCCGAAGGCGTCCAGAGCATGCGCATTGTCCTTCAAAACTGACATCCATGGACAGGGAGCTGCTCCAGCGGCTCCCTGTCCTTTCTTTCAGGTACACATACTGAAACTTTTCTGCTCTCCGGGGTTTCTACTGGCACATATTTCCTGCTTTTGCGCACGCCGAATCATTTGGAAACAAAAATCCTGACGATTCGCTAGCTGCGCGGCCGGTTGATTCAAATACCAATAATGACGATTATGTCTCCAATCGGTTTTCATGAGAAAAGATTGGTGGAGGGCCTTTTGGCGAAGCGTTTCCTTCTGACGACACTGCTTTTTGCTGCGTTGACCGTAGCAGTGACAGCGCAGCCCAACCTGAATTTCAAACGGGTCGCGACGAACTGGCCGACGGTCGAACTGTACTTCTCGGTGGGCTGCAGCGGGACTCCCGCCTACAACATGACAAAGCAGAATTTGCGGGTGTTCGAAAATGGAGTGGAGGTCAATGACTTTGCGCTTTCCTGTCCCGACCCCACACAGCGCTGCGCCATTTCCGTTGCCCTCGTGTTCGATGGTTCCGGTTCAATGGCGGGTGCGGGGAATGCGGGTGCCAAAGCGGCGGGACGGGCGTTCGTGGATATTATTGACGGAGTCCTCGACCAGGTGAGCATTATCTGGTTCAACGCGCAGGTCACGGTGCAGCAGCAGATGACGACTCTGAAACCGCTGCTCTATTCCGCGCTCGAAGCACTTCCGACCGGTGGCTTCACCGCCATATGGGATGGCTGCTACAGAGGAGTTGAGGAAGTGGCTCTGCATGGGACCAATCCCTGCAGGGGGGTGATACTGCTGGGCGACGGGGAAGACAATTCCTCATCACGCACCCCGCAGGAAATCATCGATCTTGCGAATCAGCACCATGTACGCGTGTACACAGTTGGACTGGGTTCAAACATCAATGCTACAGAACTGGAGATGATCGCGCTGCTGACCGGGGGACGCTATTACCATACTCCCAATGCGGGACAGCTGGCTGCGATTTACCAGGAGATTTCGACAATCATGTTTCAGGGTTTCCAGGAATGCACGATCACCTATGAGAGCGACTGCTCCGATGGTGCGATGCGGGATCTGGAACTGCAGCTCGTAAATTTCTGCGGGGGATCGGATGTGAAAGTCAAAGGCTATCGTGCGCCGATGGATTCCACGACCTTCTCCGGTCTTCAGATGGAAATTGGAGATGCCACGGTCAATGCCGGGAGCGAAGTCAGCATCCCGCTCAACCTCCTTGCGCCACCGGGTGACAGAATGTTCTATCCCTTCAGCTTTTCGTTGCTGTTCGATCAGCAGTGCGTCTCCTTTGTGGGCGTGAACGCACCGACAGGGGCGCTGCTTGAAGGAGTTCCACTCGACATCTCACCGGTTCCGGGAGGCGTACGAATAGAGACGACGGACCGCAAGCTGCTCGGCAGTATCGGCGAGCTCATGGAGTTCACCTTCCGTGCCTCGCGTCCCAATGATACGACCTGCTGCAATATTCAGATTGCTGACGCGGCATTTGAACAGGGCTGTTTCCTGCCTGTCGTGGCAGCGGGACAGATCTGCATCCTCCCCGGGGCTCCGCTCGTCACCTGCGAACCGTTCCCAACTTTTTCGTTTGTCTGGGATCGTGCGCTGGGCTCCTACAATCCAAACCCGTTCCAGATACGAGGGAGATTCTTCAACTCCGGTGACCGGCGAGCGAAAAATACGCGCTTCAAAATTACATATGATGACTCCGTCTTTTCCTTGATGACGCCAAGTTCGGATGAGCAGGTTGCTGTGCCGGCGGATATCGATACCGGGAGTTCTGTGGAGGTGGAGTGGATCATCCAGGTTAAGCCGCAATCTACAGGTGATACGACGGATCTGTGCATCACTGCGATGTTTGATAATCATGAAGACGTGACATGTTGTGCGCAGATTTATATTCCGCCTGCGGAGCCTATCCTTGAATGCGCACTGGATATCCCGATAATCACTGCCGATACAGAGAAAGGGATGTATGCGCCGATGCCATTTCCCGTCACTGTGACGGTTACGAATTCCGGTGGACTGCAGACGGATTCCGTATTCGCCACCATCATCGTTCCTCCTGATCTCTCCCTGGCCGCGAATGATGCTCCTGACAATCACACAAAACGCGTGCTGCCTGCAATACTTTCCGCGTCACAAGTCGGTACGGCCATGTGGATGGTCAAGCATCCCCGTGCCCTCACCGAAAAACAGTATACGATTCAGGTATGGGTGAAAACTTCGAACGCAGACTCCTCACTCTGCGAGGCTGTCGTTACGATCCCTCCACTCACCACACCGTTGTCGGCCACCATCACACCGGAAGGTGCACTCGCTTTCTGTGAAGGAAAGTCTGTTGTGCTGGATGCAGGGAGTGGTTACGAAAAATATCTCTGGTCGAGAGGTGATACCACACAGAAGATTCTCGTCAATCAGAGCGGCTCATACTGGGCGCAGGTGTGGGACGCGAGCGGACAGACCGCGACATCCGATACCGTCGTCGTCACTGTCTACCCCCTGCCCCCGAAGCCCGTTATCAGACGAAGCGGCGACAGCCTGATCACCGATCCCGCGGCGCAGTACGTGTGGATCAAGGACAGTGCGCTGATCCCGGGAGCGGATGAACAAGCAATTGTGCTGAATGATGTGGGCGAATACGCGGTCATCGTGTACAATGCTGAAGGTTGCGAAAATACTTCCGATCCCTTCATCGTGGATGTGCTCGACGCGGAGTTCCCCGTTCCTGGATTGTTCGCTGTAGATATCTTCCCGCAGCCCGGTACCGGCACACTGAACCTTCGTTTCAATTCGACGCAGTCGGAACTGGTGGACATCACGGCCTACGATTTGCTGGGCCGCGCGGTGTATTCCTCGGATGCATTTCGTATCGCGGGACTGCATACCTTCACCATCGAAACTGATGGATGGGGAAGGGGTATTTATTACCTCCGCATCAATCATGGCGGAGAAAACACCATCCGTGCGGTGCAGATACGGTAGCCTGAGCGGCGGGAAATATGCAGAAAGTGCATATTACCACGGGCAAGGATTTCGCCTGGTGGGTTGATACAGGCAGGGAAAATGACGATTATATCCTCAATCGGGATTATGAATTTTATTGGTGGAGGGCCACATGGCACGGCGTTTTCTGTTTCTCGCAATTGCACTTTCCTGCATGTCAGGCGCGACGTATGCACAGCCCTATTTGAATTTCAAACGCGCTGCAGTGAACTGGCCGACGATCGAGCTGTATTTCTCCGTCGCCTGCGATGGGACTCCGGCCTACAACATGGCGAAAGAGGATTTCAGCGTTTTTGAGAACGGGGTGGAGGTAAAGGATTTCACGATGTCCTGCCCGGATCCTTCACAGCACTGTCCTGCCTCGGTCGCTCTCGTCTTTGACGCATCCGGCTCAATGTCCGGCGCCGGTAACGCGGGCGCCATGGCTGCGGGACATGCATTCGTTGACAGAATGGACGAATCTGTTGACGAAGCTGTGGTGTTGTGGTTCAATGAGAGGGTGAATATTGCGCAGCAGACGACACGGCTGCAGTTCCTGCTGCATGCAGCGATAGACAGTCTGCCTGTCGGAGGAGCCACGGCCGTGTGGGATGGTGCGTATGAAGGAATCTTCGAGCTGATCAACAATGGCATCAATCCCTGTCGCGCGGTGATACTGCTCTGTGACGGAGCAGACAATTCCTCAACACGTACCCCTGCGGAAATCATTAACCTGGCCATTAATAATCACATTCGCGTATACACCGTGGCGTATGGCTCCAACGTCAACGCGGTGGAGCTGGAGATGATCGCGATACTCACCGGGGGACGTTACTACCGGACACCTGATGCGGGACAGCTGGCGTCGATATATGATGAGATTGCTACTATACTTTTCCAGGGATTCCAGGAATGCGTGATCACCTACGAGCGTGACTGCGCGGATGGAGAAATGCGTAGCGTCGAACTTCATCTGACGGATTTCTGCGGCGGCACGGACGTCAAAACCAGATCCTATCGTGCCCCGAGTGACTCATCCACGTATTCAGATCTGTACATGGAAGTTGGGACGCGTACAGGCGAGGGTAGGAGTGATATCACGATACCCCTCGAACTGCTGACGCCCGCGGGAGATAAACTATTCTACCCTTTCGAATACACCCTGCTCTATGACAAGAGCAAGCTGGTCTTTCTGGGTGCCGAAGCACCTCCAGGGACCCTCCTGGAAAATGTGGGGATCAATGCGACGGAAGTCGCTGGTGGCATGCGGGTGCAGACCACGGACAGGAAACTGCTCAGCGGCACCGGGACGCTTATGGAACTCACCTTCCGGGCGTCGGATCCGGACGACACAACCTGCGTGCAGATCGACGGGTCGGACGGTGTGTTAGAGCAGGGCTGTTTCCTGCCGAAGTTTACCTCCGGGGAAATCTGCATTTATCCACAGCTCCCAATTCTGACCTGTGATGTCGATGCGCCCCTGGAATTGACATGGCAACGCGCCATCAACGATTATCTCCCCAATCCCTTCGAGGTCGTCGGACGTTTCGGAAATCAGGGAGACTGGAGCGTGGAAAACGTCCGCTTCAAAATCGCGTACAACGCCAATGACATTGAGCTGGTGTCCCCGCTTTCAGACGAACAGCCCGGTGTCCCAGCAGATATCGATACCGGAGCCTATACGGAAGTGCGCTGGCAGGTGTCCGCCAAAAGACGGAGCAACGGTGTCGCCACACAGATATGTATCACGGCGATGGCGGATAATCACAGGGACGTAACCTGCTGCACCCCGGTGTACATTCCGCCCACGGATCCCATTCTCGAATGCGGTATCAATGTCCCGACTCTCGTGGCGGATACCGTGAGAGGTGTGTATGCCCCGATGCCATTTCCCGTGACGCTGACGGTCACGAATACCGGGGGGCTGCGAACGGATTCCGTTTTTGCGACCATCATCCTCCCGCCTGATCTCTCTCTGGCAGATATCGATGCGCCCGACAACAATACGAAACGCATTCTGCCGTCACGGTTATCCAGCGCACAATCCGGCAGCGTCATGTGGATGGTCAAGCACCCCCGAACACTAACCGCGCAGCAGTATGATATTCAAATTTGGGTAAAGACAGCGAATGCGGACTCAACAATGTGTCAGGTCACGATCACGATTCCGCCGCTCACTGCTCCATTGTCCGTTAAGATCAACCCACTTGGTGCTCTCACGTTCTGTGAGGGAGAGTCCCTTATACTCGATGGAGGTGCCGGGTATGAAACGTACCTGTGGTCAAAAGGCGATACAACGCGCCGCATCGAAGTCACGCAGAGCGGTGCGTTCTGGGTGGAGGTAACCGATTACTTCGGTCAGACCGCGATGTCGGATACCATCAACGTAACCGCAGTACCCCTGCCGCCGAAGCCGATGATTACGCGCAGCGGGGACAGTCTGCGAACGGATCCTGCCACGAGCTGGCAGTGGATGAAGGACACCACGTCCATTCCCGGCGCTACCGGACGATCTTACAAACTCGATGATGTTGGTGTGTACAGAGTCATCGTGCGGAACGGTGACGGATGTGAGAATGTCTCGGATCCATTCACCGTCGATGTACTCGATGCGGAGTTCCCCGTTCCGGGATTGTTCGCCGTGGATATCTACCCGCAGCCCGGCAGCGGCGCACTGAACCTTCGTTTCCACTCAAGCAGATCAGAATCGGTAGATATCACCGCATACGATCTGCTGGGTCGCGCGGTGTACTCCTCGGAGGCATTTCGTATCGTGGGACTGCACACCTTCACCATCGAAACCGACGGATGGGGAAGGGGCATCTACTACCTCCACATCCATCATGGCGGAGTAAACACCATCCGTGCGGTGCAGATTCGGTAGACTGCGTGGAAGGAAATATGCAGAAAGTGCATATTTCCCCAGCTGCAGGGGGGAGCGCCGCATGAAATATGCAGAAAGTGCATATCAGTCCATCAGGACATATCGGTGTCCGCTTCCTACAGGGTTGATATGTCCGGAGACGTGCGTATGGTAGCCGGTACTGATACCGCGTCCGCGTTCCACGACATAGAAGCTGCGATCGACATAATCGGGTCCCTGACTATGTACGATGGAGAATTGCTCGCTGTCAATGGAAATGTCGTGGAGACCAAAGATTTCGCCGAAGCTGAACGGTCCGAAATTCCCGCTGATCATTTGCTGTCCATCTCGTGACTGATACAGAGAATGTTTCTCAGTAGTCGGTGCTTCGCCGTCCCGTTCAATCGTAATCGTGCAGGGATATTCAATGCGATCATTATGGACGATCTCATCATCGACATGTATCGTGTACCACTCTGCATATGTTGTATCGGAGCCGTAGCGAGTACTCCTGAACCCTGAGTGTCGGTATCGCATTTCGAGCCCAGGGTTCAGTTCGAAAAATGTCGTACTGCGATCTTCAATGATCACAGGACTGATGATCTGTGAAACTCCCATCGTGAGCTCCGAGACACGTAGCGCAGCATTGTTTGTGGCATCCGCTGTCAGTCGCCAGCCTTTATCGACTTCCCGCCAGGAGCTTCCACCATCGGAGGAAAATTCATACACGGTTTCACCATCCTGATTCATGCAATGCGGAATATGTATTTCGGCATCAATGTCGACAGGCAGGAAGCGGTAGAGGATAGCATTCTCCTGCGGCTTGTGCACCTCGAATCCGCCGAACATGACACCACGTACGTAGGAGGGGGGCGCGTCTATAAAGGAAAGACGCATCTGATAGCAGCCTCCCTGTCCGAGCGGATTGTCCGTCCATGTAAAAACGGTATCTGCGGGACCCAGTATGACACCCTCCTTCCAGTCCTCATTCCCCATCTTCGTGTATTCGAGTATGGCTCTGATGGGACGATCAGTTTTTGGTCTCCAGTGTATCAAAACGGAGTCTGAATTGAAGTAAATCGTATTCTCCCTCGGTTCGATGAAATAGGCTGCTTCCTGCTCAATGCCTATAACCGCAGTCGAATCCATCTCAAGGGTATCCGTCCTGGCGATCGCGAACCTCCAGGCAGGAGCGTCCCAGAGGGCCACCTCCACATCGGTTCTCTGCTTTATTGCGGGAACAAGCTTGAGGAAGGTCCATTCAGATTTCGGAATTTTTCGATACCAGACAGCAAGGTTGGTCATGCTCGTGTCATAGAGTACCCAGCTGAGGCGTACCGTATCCCGGGATAGCAGTGTGCTGAATGTGGTATAGGAGGTCAACTCAAATGGCTTTTCCCATGTAACCGACGGCACGACCGAGGCAGATGGTTCCTGTGGAGTCTCCTCTGTGCAGGAGAGCAGAAGCAGGGAGAGGACGAGTAGTCCGGTCGCCTGTTGTAGACGAAAGTGGAATTGGAGAGAACGTGGCGCTGCTGTCATTGTCTGTACCTGACTGTCATGACTTCTGCATCTATGTGCTCGAATTACAAGACACATGAATAGCTGTAGCCGTTCCTATGCACATGAGCTTGACCATAACATATTAAATGACGATTATATCTTCAATCAGGTTCCCTGAATATTACTGGTGGAGGGCCACATGGCAATGCGTATTCTGTTTCTCGCAATTGCACTTTCCTGCCTGTCAGGTGCGATGGATGCACAACCGAGAGGGAGTAGATTGAATCGAACTCCTCTTACTGTGCCGCTTGAGAACGTATCCTCGCGCTACGTCGTGGATGATCATACAGAGATGCTGGGGGAGGCTATGCAGCTCAAATCCGGGGCTGTGAGAGATAGCCTGGGGAATGCATGGGTTGAGTTGCACTCGGGCAGAAATGATTGTCCCATGTGCGGCTGGTACCGGTACGCAGTCGATGGATTACATATGCTCAAAGACAGTGCAGGCAGCACCGTTGACCGGTTGTGGCTTCCTCTTGAGTGCAGCGTTGGTGAAATTTTCGAAAGCGGAATGATCGTTGATACCGGCAGCGTACACTGTGGTGTAACGCGAAGAAGTACGGTGACGATTGACTACGGTGCAGATGGAGTATGGAGATGGGCGGACCAACTTGGCGCGGTGCAGGTGGATCAGGGGAATCGCACGTTTCGCTTCATGGAATCGACATCATGTTTCGCGCCTCTGAGAATCTTCCAGGAACAGGAATTCACTCCACCCTTCGGAGACGAAGATCTGCTCGTGTTTCGGCGCCGAACCACACACTGGTTCACAACGGATTGGCATAATTATTTTCTCAAGACCCTGAAGAGGGGACAGAATATCAGGGGATCCTGGCATTCAGGATATTTATTGCTGCCAAAACGATATCGTATCCCGTACGATGGAGTGCGCGTTTCCCTGAATGAGAGAAATGTCCTGACCTGGTATGAGGTTTACGAAAACGATTCCCTCGAACTGTACCCCGCGTTCATTCCAACGAGGGATGAAATACTCCTGAACGATGTAGCCTGGACAGTTGCCCGGCGTTTTGACACGCTGGTTTTGGGAGCGGATTGTAGGGCGTATGAGTTGGTCCGCGGCCCCCATTCACGTATCATTACTGACCGATTCGGAGAGATCCGCGCGTTTACCGGATCCGAATCGGTTGACGCAGGAGAATGCTATCTCACTTCGGCTGTGGTGCGAGATACGTCTTTCAATCGTGACAGTTCGCGCTACAGGTATTTCGACCTCTGTGAAGGTGATCGCATGCAATTCAAACGGACGTTTGAATGGAGTGAAAGCATAGATTGGTGGGAGTTTGCAGCCGACTCCATCATTTCGGGCGATACCTGGTTTCTCCTCCCGCAGACAAGGTTAGGCATATTCGGCAGACCACTTTCCGGGTGGTTGCGATGGGCTGAGGACGGGCTGCATAGCTATGACACGCAGGGAGGCGCAGACAATCTTATTCTTCGCAGTGATGCGAGTCTTGGCGACTGGTGCGAGTGGGGCATCGTGTATGACACGAGCACCGTCATCGATGCCGGTGTACACCGTCGATTGTTGAAAGCCGCAGCCGATATCGGTTATTCCACTGAAGGTGCTCCAGGATGGACAGTGTACCTTTTGGCAGGAGTGGGGATGCAACTGGCTGAGTGGGTAGGATGGGAGTACAAATCACGGTTTGAGCTTTTATACGCGGAAAACTGTGGTGAGACCTGGGGCGATCTTGTAGAGATTGACACTGAACTCTTGCAGCCCTCCAGTCTCGAACTTTCTGTGTATCCAAATCCCATCCCGCTGAGCCAGCAGGATGTGGTGATTGTGGGTGACGGATTTCAGGCAGGGATGGCGCAGCTGTGTGTTACAGATATGCTTGGACGCGAAATTCAGACTGCCAGTATCTCACTTGTCGGTTCAAGCGTTCGACATCAAATCACACTCAACAATACCTCTCCTGGCCTGTACATGGTGACACTGCACCAATCCAGCCGTGCCCTTCACACCAAGCTGCTTGTATACTGATGCTGGGTGAAATGCAATATGCAGAAACTGCATAATGCTTCAGATGAGGAACGGAGCAGTCGATACGGTAAAGGAACCGACAGGTGCTGGGTGAACACGGAATTCCCGTCCTCTTGGCAAGGATTTACGGCATGATGACAATACGCTGCGTGAGGGCTCGCGGTGATGCTGCCGGGGTGCCTTCGCTTTACAGATGGGGGTAGTACATCCCGGCCGGATCAAGATGGCGGCATATGCATCTTTCCCTGAATTCCTTATATTGTTCTTGGTCCCATCATATTTCATTGTTTGAGCATTGTCCCAGATGCGTGAAGAGGAGCGTACGGCCCGGAGTACTTCATTGGTCCAGGTGACGCCATTCGATCACTGCTGAAAGGCGCAGCAGTAGACGCATCTTCTAAAGGAGTAGCCCTCATGTCTGAAGAAGAAACGGTAGAGGCGGCCGTAGTCGAACCAATTCAATCGGTACGGCGTGAATATCCGATCATCCACCTCACGGAATTAAGTGAGATGGAGGAAGAAGGGAAAGACGATCTCCCGATGCTGTACCGTCGGCTCGCGGAGGTCGAAGAGGCGGCACAGCAGTACGCACACAATCCGCAGTTCACCCGTGGCGTGCTTGATCACACCACGCGGGCGCGGCGCTTGCTCACGGGAGCCAGCGCAAACGAAGCGATCACGGAAATGAATCGCGCCGTGTCCATGATCAACCGTGCCATCATTTCCGATGAATCCAGGGACACGCGATGGCGAATCTTCTTTGTGAATATTGTCTGGTTTGCAGCGCTGTTGGGATTGGAGTACACCTTCCGATCGATGGCGGACTCTGACATTTCTCTCGGGAAATTCCTTCCTGATCTCTATCAATATCTCTGGCTTGGGATGCTCGGTGGTGTGACAGCATCGTGGTGGGGTATCGTCCGGCATACGCGCAGCCTGGCGTTCGACCCATCCTACGGCACGTGGTACATGCTCAAACCTGCGATGGGAGCGATCATGGGTGGACTCGCTGTGCTCATTATCCAGACCGCGCTTCTTGCCATATCACGAGATGCGGTCATCGACCAGAACCATCTCCTCCTGATCATTGCTTTCCTGGCCGGCTTCTCCGAACGTTTCTCCATCGGAATTATCGACAAGGTGATGAGTTCTCTGCTCGGTGATAGTGACAGCGCCCGAACCGATGCCCCGGAATCCGGGTTGTTCAGGAGCCGGTAATCGAAATGCTGGGGGGGAGGCTGCGACGATGGGACAGGCGTTGGACTACTGTCCACCACCCCTGCTTTTCATCTTCAATTCATACAGATCCGTCCTTCGGTCTTTGAGCGTGCGCACACTTCCATGTTCATGCAGTTCCATGAGCAGTTCGAGGTCCACATCTGCGATCAGTGTCATTTCTGTATTCGCCGTCGCTTCCGCCTTTATGCTGTTGGTGGGGAAGGCGAAGTCGGAAGGAGTGAAGATGGCTGACTGCGCGTACTGGATGTCCATGTTGTTGACCTTGGGGAGATTGCCGACGCAGCCGGCGATGGCAACGTAGCATTCGTTTTCAATCGCCCGTGCCTGTGCGCAGCGCTTGACACGGTTGTAGCCGTTCTGCGTATCGGTGAGGAAGGGTACGAAAAGAATCTGCACCCCCTGGTCAGCGTACAGCCGCGCAAGCTCAGGGAATTCCACGTCATAGCAGATCAGGATTCCAATGCGTCCGGCATCCGTGTCAAATGCAACGACGCTGTCTCCACCTGATATTCCCCAGGCGTCTACTTCACTCGGCGTAATATGAATCTTGCGATACTCATCCCATGTTCCGTCACGCCTGCAGAGATATGAAATGTTGTAGAGTTTCCCATCCTCGAGCAGTGGCATGCTGCCGATGATGATATTCACATTGTAGCTCATCGCGAACTCCACGCATTTCGCGCGGATATCCTCTGTGAAATTTGCCAGCTCACGAATTGCTTTCGCCTCTCCGAGATGATTGTACTCGGCCATCAACGGCGCGTTGAAGAGTTCAGGGAAGAGGATGAAATCCGATGCATAATCACTGACGGCATCAATGAAATACTCCATCTGCTCGAGCAGCGCCTCAAGTCCGTCAAAATGCCGCATCTGCCACTGGACGACACCGAGACGCACGACAGGTTTGGGGCGCTTGATGAGTCTGGTTTCCTCCTCGTAGTAAATGTTATTCCATTCGAGAAGCGTGGCATACTCGCGCGACTGACTGTCCCCGGGCAGGTATCCTTTCAGGACTTTCTTCACGTGGAAGCCGTTGGAAAGCTGGAATGAGAGAGTCGGGTCATGCAATTCCCGCAGCCGGACTTTCTCAATGTACTCACGCGGCGTCATGTTGTCTGCGTATTTCTCGAAGTTCGGGATGCGTCCCCCGGCGACGATGCCCCGCAGATTCAGGTTCTCACAGAGCTCCTTTCGCGCATCGTACAGTCGCCGGCCGAGACGCAGTCCGCGGTACTCCGAATGCACGAAAATCTCGATGCCGTACAGAATATCCCCATCTGAATCGTGCGTGTCGAAACTGTATGTCCCCGTGATCTCACGGTATGTATGATTGTCGCCGAACTTGCTGTAGTCGACGATGATGGCCAGCGCGGAAGCGACCACGCGACCGTTCACCACCACGCAGATCTGTCCCTCCGGGAAAATATCCAGCAGCTTGCGTATGGCGTCTTCCGACCAGTGCGCTCCGCCGATGGCGGAATACGCATCGGTCATCGCCTCCTTGAGGTCGAGATAATCCTCGAGCTGCAGATGACGGAGTTCGATTGTCGCGGGAGCCGGTGTGGGAGTTTCAGCGGTATGTTCAGACATGCGTGCTTTCAGATTTCCTGTTTGCGTGAAGACTTTTTCTTATGCAATGATAACGAATTCCATGCGTTTCCCGTTCAGTGACCATCGCTCGAGCATGTATGATTGACCAAGAGCTCTGCGCTGGATAGAATAAAACAGGCCCCGTTTCCGGAGCCTGCATCCATGAGGTAATCGAGATGGTGCGTTTATTTGCTCAGCGCCATCTTGATATTCTTCGTGAAGGTGACGCCAGAGGACGCACCGGTCATATTGATCGTCGCGATGTACGTGCCGCTGGAGAGCGAAGACGCATCGAAGGTCACTTCGTGTGTGCCGCTTTCGACGATACCGTCAACCAGCGTGGCGACCGCGCGTCCCAGCGCGTCGGTAACGGTAAGACGCACGTTGCTGTTTTCCTGCACGTGGTAACGAATCACCGTTGTGGGATTGAACGGGTTGGGATAGTTCTGATCCATCGCAAAACTGTTCGCATTGCTGTTGCCGGACTTCGGTGTTCCGCCGTAGTACGGGGTGGACTGCGCCCAGTTGATCTTCATGGCAACGTAATCGAGGTTGTTCACCACGCCGTTCCCGTCGGTGTCCATGTAGCAGCCCTCGGGGGTGAGCCACGGCGCGCCGGCCTGCGGTTTCCATTCGAGGTAGGTGAAGGGATTGCTTTCCACATCAGCCTGGTAGCGTGCGGGACCGTTGAGCCAGGTCGTACGGAGGTTGGCGTTGAAGATGTAGAGATTCAGCGCGCGTCGATCGGTGTAGTTGACGATGGCGTCATTATTGACGTCACCCGGCCACACAACGCAGGGCTGCTGTCCGGTTCCGACCACGAGCAGTGCGGAAGGATACGGCATGTACTCATGGTACACATCACAGCTGTTCTTCGTGTTGAACACCACTTCGATCTTGTACGCGCCCGGCGGCAGAGAAGACGGTAGTGTGATGTACTGCACGCCGTTGAGCGCAACGTCCGCGGCCTTGTTCGCATTGAACGAGGTCTGCCAGACGACGGTTTCCGTATGGACGTTGATGAAACGCACGGTGAAGCCGACAGTCGAAGCAAACTCGGGGAAGGTTACGGAGTATTTCACGCCGATGCTGCCCGGCGCTTCGCAGTAGGCTGCGGGGTACCCGTACTCGTCGACAAACGAATAATTCAGGGAGCCGGGAATGACGTAGCAGGCTTCGTCCGCCCCGCGGTAGGGATTGACGCGCGTGTCGCCATCGATGTCATCGGTGACTTCCGTGAGCAGTGTGCCGAAGAGAGCGATGTCGTCGTCGGAAGGACTGGCGAGATGCAGATCACCGGTGAGGGTGTTCTTGAAACTGACCAGCTTGTCGATGGAGTTGGCATCCATTCCCGAAGCTGCCTGCAGAGCCGCGAGGTTTGTGATCGTGCCGCCCCAGTATCCGAAGCTGCTGCCGTTGGTGTGGAATACGTTGAAGTCGGATGCAATGATACTGGTCGTACTCGGCACATACCAGTTCATCCCCGGTCCGTCAGTATAGAAAATATTGTTGTAGTAACGCTGGTTCGAGCCGTAGTACGAATACACCGTGTACGAACTTGTGTATGGAGTTTTCGTGTACACGGTGTTGTGCGCGAACAGGAGGTTGTCGCAGTAATAGGGACGCACGCCATAGGTGGTGGACGTCGAATTCATTACCGAAACAAAGTTGTTCACGAAGCGGCTTTCACCCGTCTGATAGTAGTTGTCGTAATACAGGTAGACGCCGTAGCTGTAGGTACCACCATCCGCCAGGAAGGTGTTGCGTTCCATCTTCGTGTTGTAGCCGTAATAGAACAGTCCGAGATACTTGGTGGTATATGCGGAGTTCTGAACCACGGTATTCCCGAGGAAGCTGAGCTCGCCGATATAGTACATGTAGAGGGGATAGTAGTACTGTCCGGTGAACGTGCAGTTCTCGATAACGTTAAAGTCCTCAGTTGCCGTTGTGCCTGAACCGTACATATACATGCCGTAGCTGCCGTTCTGGATGTTGCAGTTGCGGAAAGTCATGTAATTGTCGAGAGAACCGCTCGGGGATTCCACCACCGCGGTGACGTTGGAAATCGTGGTCGTCGGCATGGAGATGAGATCGAGATTCTCAAATGTACAATGCTCTGCGCCGCCTGTGATGTGCAGAGCGCGGCAGTCCGAAGGATTGGTAGCGCGGATGGTCATGTTGCGGATGGTGACGTAATCCGTGTTGTCGATGACGAGCGTGGGATTGCCGGTGGTCGATGCATAGGTCACGGTGACATCACCGCGGTTACCGCTTTCCGACTCGATGGTAATGGTGTTTACCGAGGAAACGCCGGTGATACTTGTCGGACGACCGATACGCATCTGTTCGTTGTAGGTGCCGGAACGCACCTTGAGGACGACAGGACCACAGAGTCCGGTGGCATGGATATCAGCCAGGGCATCCGTCAGGTTCGCATAATCCGGCGATGCGCCGCCGACGGTGAAGGTGCCGCTCAGCGCAGGTTTCACGCTCGCCATGAGCGTATCGTTGCTGATGCGCGTATCCTGCACGCCGTTCGGCAGACTGCTGATGGCCACGATATTGTGGAGCACACCGGGATTGAAGGTTTTCGTTCCGAGCGTGACTTCTTCATTTGCAGTGCTCGGGAGACTTCCGGTCCAGTACAGTGGCGTTTGCGGTATACCGTCGAAGGTCCAGTTGATCTGCACGCTGGTAAGCGTGTTGTTGCCCATATTGAACAGACGCACCTTGATCGGTTCCGTTCCGCCACAGAAATTGACAGGCGATGTCAGGGAGAAGAGCGCCGCGTCGTTCGGAGCGACGACGCCCGGATCGTATTTCACCGTGCCGCAAAGCTGACGGGGATAGTTGACGTACCCGAAGCTGACCGTACCGGCCTGCCAGTTCGTCGAACCGGTGCTGGCGTAGGATTCGGTATTGATGGAGATCCACGAATCAGACGTGATGTATGTACCCGTCACGCCTGTCTGATAGCGCACGCCCAGCGGCGAGAAGATGGCAAATCCATACGTCTGGTTTGGATTGATGTTGAAATTCATGTTGACCGGGATTTCAAAATCGCCGGTGGTGTTCGTCACCGTCGTCTGTGCGCGACCGACGAAGGTCCAACCTGTATTGTCATTCGCAACAATACCGCCGGCCTTGGCCCAGATTTCGACATAGTCCGTTCCCGTCGTCCCGAAGGCGCTGGAGAAGCGATAAATCTGCACGGGCTGCAGCGCGGTGATATTGAACATGATCGAACTGTTCGCGCCGGCACCGTTGTTGGCGGTGTGCCCGGTGGAAAGAGACATCGATCCCTGCGCCTGCACAGCTGCGGGCAGCAGGGCGCTGCCAAGCAGTCCGCTGCCGAGCGCGACACAGAAGATCAGGACTATACGCAGCATCCGCTGAGCGAATGTCGGCGTGTTCACGCCGCACCGCGTACCGGGAAACATGGAGCACTTGTGCATTTCAGACCTCGTTTATGAACAATCCTTACTTGGGCTTTTCAAATTTTCCTCGCCCGGGCCCCGCCATTCTTCCACGGTGGAAAAAGAAGAATGCATTTATTACCGCACAAACATGTAAAAGGTCAGGAACTCCGGCAATGGAAAAATCCATGCATGGCCGGAACCGCACGCTGTGCAATAAAGACACAGTGCAAGTGCTATTTTGAAAATGATGGAGTGTGCTAAAAAGAGACAGCGGGTGGGTCGCTAATCGCGGAGATCTGCATCAGGCTGGAAACAACAAACCCGGACACACTGTGTGCCCGGGTTTGTCGTCTATGATAATCTGTGGTGTGTGCTTAGCCAATGATAAGCTGCACGGCCAGCATGCCAACGCCCAGAACAATGACCGATACCATAAGGATGAGGCCAATGGGCAGGCGCTCCGTTTGCTGAGTTTGCTCAGACATGGTGCTCCTCCAAAATTGAAATGTTCGAAAAGATGCCTGTTGTCGTGGAATCAGCAGGCTGGAGGGGCACGGGGGGAGAGAAAGAGGAATTCCGGCGCATCGGGCAGGATATCAGGCGCCGGTCTGAGACGGGGAACGGGTGGACTGCTCTGCGTCGGCGTCACCTTGACGGGGCTGACGCTGACCTGACGACGTTCCTGCCGGACATGGGCGAAGGACTGAGCCGTTGAGAGCTGTTCCTCCGCTTCGGCTTCCTGCACTGGAATGAGAGGACCTGCCACCATCGTGGTGCTGGAAGGAACCCATCCCTGAAGCTCGCCCTGCGGACTAACTGCCAGCAGAAAGAGGCAAGCGGTGATCAGTGCCGGTATGAATATTCGCCGAAGCATGTTGAAAGAACGGCAAATCCCGCATACCAATCAATGAAAATCGACATGCATGGAATGAAACTGCCCAGATCCGCCTTAGTCCAGGAGCTGATATGTGCGGCTTTGGGAGGTAGGCGTGATGTGTCCGGTGACCACTGTATGAGCGGCGGAAACGAGTCCCCGGCCGCGCTCAGTGCGATAGCGCCTGGTTGTTGTAGATGTGGGTGTCTGCTGTATCACCAGATTATTGGAAAATTCGTCTATCGAGGCGTCATGAATCCCGAAGATCTCGCCGAGGCTGAACGGTTCAAAATCTCCTTTGATCAGTTGCTGTCCGCTCCGTTCCTGCCAGAGCAGCTGCGTCGAGGTTGTTGACGTGCCGTTCCCGTCGCGAACAGTCACAGTACACGGATACTCCGTGCGGCCGTTGCGGACGATCTCATCGTCAATATGTACTGTGAGCCATTGCGTCAAAACGGTGTCGGAAGGCAGGTGGAGTCCAACTTTGACATCAGCGCGCATGTAACGGAGTTCCATACCTTTCTGCAGGGCAAAGTAAGTCGCGCTGCGATCCTCGATAGTGAATGGTCCCGTAGTCGCAGTCATCCCCAGCGTTGGCTGCGTCACGCGCAGCATGGCAGATGTCGTGGCCTCAGCCATGACCACCCATTCTTTTTCCACATCATTCCAGCTCACGCCACCATCCGTCGAGAGCGCGTACTGTGTCGATTCCGCGGGCGTCATGCAATCAGGGATGATGATCTCATCCTCGATACTTGCCGGGAGAAAACGATACAGCACATCACCTTCACGGGGATGGTCTACATTAAAGGAAGCGAATTTCAGTTCCTCCACAGTTGACCATGTATTCCAGTACTGGGCACTGATGCGCATTTTGTTGCATCCTCCCGCGTAGAACGGCGGCCGCACCCAGGTGTATACGGTATCAGCGCGCGTAAGCATCAGGGCATGATGCCAGTCGTCCTTTCCCTCCGTGGCTATTTCGATCTGGACCTTTTCAATGCCATCTACCAATGGACGCCAGTGTATTCGCAGGGAATCAGAGCGCAGGTACAGCATGCCGTCCACCGGTTCCAGGAGGTACACCTGCTGCTTGTCCACTGTCAGCACAGCGGAGGAATCCCGTTCCTTCCCGTTCACACGCGTCACCGCAAAACGCACACTGGAGATGTCCGCAAGATCCACCGGCACATCATAGTATGGCAGTGCCGCCGGCACCGTTTCGATGTAGTTCCACCGCGGCAACGCATCTTTCTGATACCAGATGCTCACTTCACGAATGGTGCTGTCATACAGAACCCAACGCAACCGTGGTGCCGGGAGCGGCGCGATCGTGTCGGGAGTGAGATAGGATAGAAGGGCAAACGGTTTCTCCCATGCGGCCGGCGGTGCAGTTTCGCTTTGCTGCTGCACGGGAAGATCCTCCTGGCAGGACAGACAGAACATGAGCACGCCAGCAAGCATCGCCCCTTGTATCACTCGTCTCATCACCCTATGACTGTTCAAAATTATCACCAGCATGCCAGTGGAGTGGGACAGTGTGCCGCACTGCGGGGAAGAATACAGTTCACAGAAAATATTCCCCCCAATACGGTAATTCATCATATGGAATACGAGAAACACATGCAATACCTTCAGTTTCCCACATTTTGGAGTGTCATCAGGATTGCGGGCATGGTTGATGCGGATGCAGGGGAATTAACCTCGAGATCGGAAGGACACGGTCAGATCGCAAGTACGGTGCTGGATTTGAAGCGCCATCTGCCTTCGGATCGACACTCTCGATGTTGATGCAGCGAAGAATGCGGTGCTTCCCTTCCTCAGAACTCCCGACAGCGTGGCGGTATGGACAAAAGATTTTTTCATGCAGCGGTGGAGAGGGTGGAGGTGTGACCACCGGGAAGATTGATTGCGCATTCCTTGCAGTACACCTCATTTCTGCATATATATGAAAGAAGACATTGTCCTCTCTTGACCGCATGGGGGAATCTTGCGCGCTTTCTTCTTCGTCATTTCGCTGGTGTTGCTTTCCGGTTGCCAATCGCTGCCGCTGCTTGACACCGTCATCCGGCAGGGTTCGGGGTGTACGTTCGAGAAGATCGACGGTCCACGTGGCGACGTCGTGTTGTCCATCGTGTCGGACAGCAACGGAATGGTATTTGCCGGTATGCGAGGAAAGGGAGTGTTTCGCTCGACCGATGGCGGGAACTCGTGGGAAGCGACGGCGCTGAAGGAAGGGGCAGTGTATCCACTGTACGTGACTGCCACGGGGAAACTCTTTGCGTTCATCCGAAAGCCCTTTTTCGACAGAATGATTGCGGTTTCTACCGACCAGGGGCATACATGGGAGTCCCTTCCCGAAGAGTACGACCGCTACATCGGAAGTACGGTCATACGTCAATGGGAAGGAAGCCTTTACAGCGAAGGCATGGATGAGAACAGGGTTGGAGGTGCCGGTCTGCATCAGTCGACGGATGACGGTGTGACATGGACCACCCTGCAGAGGACACCGCCGCACTCAGAACGTTGCCATGGCGAATACCCGCTGGAAATCTTGTCCGATACCGCAATGTTTACTCAATGTCCCTATGGCATATTTCACAGCAGCGATCATGGGATCTCATGGAGAAAGCTTGATTTACCCTTCGGATATTTTTCAGGTCTGAGCATAGATCCTCTGGGCGGTGTAATCACAGAGGCAATGGATTCACTGATGAGTCCAGGCCCGAGATCCCTGATCCGAATTGATCCCTCTGGTGACAGTTGGACAACTGCTCCATTTACACAACGATTTCTCCTTGAGTCCCCGTCCATCGTCCTGCAGAGTGGGAGAGTGCTGAGTGGTAAGAAGTCGTCCTCGATGGGGATATGGTACTCGGCGGACAGCGGACAATCCTGGCAGGAAACATCAGTTATAACCGGTGCAGTCAATGATTTCTGTGAAACGCCGGACGGTACAGCCTTTGCGGCCATGCACGGCGCGATAATGCGGTCGGTCGATGACGGCCGCACATGGATGGAATCCTCAGATGGTCTCGGACAGCGTGGTATCACCCATCTGTTCAGGGATGATGCGGGGAATACTTGGGCCGGGACGGCACTGGGTGGATTGTATCGTTCGGCGGACGATGGCGGGAGCTGGATGCGGTCTACTCCCGGACTCCATAACATCAAACGCGGTTTCTCGCTTGCACCTGGACACATTGTCATCGGCAGCAGTTCATCTGCACCGAATGATATTTACAGGTTCAATGGCAGTGTCCTTCACCAGGATTTCATTTGCACCGGACTGAGTGTTCATGTCTCTCATGATACCGGTAAAACCTGGAGCACACTGGATGTCCGGAGCGTCGATAACTGGGCGATGGAGCCAGGGAAAGGAATGCACGTATTCACTGGCGGACGTGAGAACAATTTCAGCACTGATGGAGGGGACACCTGGTCGACGGACCCAATGTTCAGCGAAGCGCGTGACATCCATGCTACTACTTCGGGTATATATGCGGTTCGAGGAGATACGCTGTTTCATCGGCGGTACGATGCAGAGGAAACAACTATGCTTCTTACGGAACGCTTTCTGCAAGATGTTTTCACCATGGGTCATACGATCATCTGCCTGACTCCATGGAAACTCATGCGCAGCACGGATGCCGGCGAGAGCTGGGACGCATGGCGCAAAGATCGTGATGATCTACGATTCGAGCATCTTCTCACCGTGAACGACTCCACTGTTGCCATTATCGGGAAGCGGCCCTACATATACCTGAGCATGGATGCAGGTGCGACCTGGCGAGAAATTCAGCTCGCAATCGGGAAACACGGACACATCACAAGCGCAGTGCTGGATTCAAAAGGCCACCTGTTTCTCGGCACGACATCGGGATTGTTCAGGTCGAGAACTCCATTGTAGCGCTACTTGATAATCTGCATGATTTTGCATGGTATGTAATCAAATTATTGACATACCATGCAATCCAGTGTTACTTAGTGTTCGTCTGTGTGTTACCGCAGGACCACCACCCTTTTGGTAAGGCGCGGACCACCGGAACGCAGCCGGTCGCTTAAAGAGGCGACACGAAGCAGGTACACTCCCTCCGGCAGCCCGGAGACATCAATGCTTCCAGTGAGGGCGGAGGTGCTGCTTGAATGGACAACCTCTCTGCCGGAAAGATCGATGAGACATACATTGACCGTGGCATCTGCTCCATGTATAGTCCATGTGATCCTGTCATGTGCGGGTGTCGGCCACGCAGAAAGAACAGGTCCTTCAGGGGATACTGCATCCTCCGTTACCGATAGCGGAACTGCATCATACGCGAACAATCCATACTCGCTGTTCACGAGCAGACGGCTGCGCTCCGTATAGCCGACTCTTGAATACATGATGTAATTCCTGGGTGTGAAGAATGCCGCTGGCAGACCTTCCCCGATTGACTTCCAGGACATTCCGTCATCTGTGGAGAGCACGACATCCTGTATCGGATGCGTCTGGTGTCGCTCATCGAGGAAGCCGCGGCAGACAATCCCCGCGAAGGTGCCATCGCTGTTGACTGTCGCGTCAACCAATCCGACATCCAGTCCGGCTTCGGTTGGACCTGTCCAGTCCTCTCCCTGTGTCCGCGACGTCCATGCCATGTTGCCGACAGTGTACACAAGCACATGGTCGTTGGCGATGATGTTTCTGTACCCTCCCTGGCCCTGGGGCAGAGAGAATTCCGACCAGCTGGCACCTCTGTCGTATGAACGTAAAAGTACATCCCGCGTCAGGGCATACAGCGTGTTTCCTTCTTCCCTGAAATTGGATACAGGGGTCAGGCTCGTATAGGTATCCGAGAAGCTTCGTCCCTGATCCGTTGACCGAATGATCCTGCTGTCCGAGACCGAAACAAGGATGATTTCATCCAGCGCGATAAAGTCATACATCTCCCATTCGAATGGCTGCTCCCAGGTCCTGGCGCTGTCGCGTGAGATACGAAGACGTCCGCGGTTCTCATACATGATTCCGTCGGAGGTCATTTGCAGTGCGTATGGATTGATGCCGCTCCCGATTCCCGGGTAGCACCAGGTTGTCCCGCCGTCACTGCTCAAGGCGTACCTTCCCCCCATGACATGTACCCGTTGACCACGCGTTTCGAAATGGATGATATGTGGCGAAGACAGCCCATTCATACATTCCTCGAAGGCGATGCCATCTGTGGATCTGCGCATGACACTCTCACTTCCGGCGAATATGCGTCCGTCATATTGTCCGTAGTACTCAAGAGTGGAGGCAAGTGTGGAGTCGGCGATTCTCCACGACGCTCCATCATCGCTGCTCTCCAGGATGTAACTGTGTGGCCCGTAGGGAGACCCATGCGAAACGAGCAGACGGCCGTCTTCCGTCGCGATGGCATTGAATGCAAACGGCCAAAGGTTATCACGGTTGTACAGCTCTTTCACCGAGTCCGCAACGGCATCATATTTGAGCATGCGATACCAGCTGTTCATATAGATGTCACCGTTTGGCTGATGAAATACTGTCTGCAATTGCGTGCCCTCCTCAACGCCGCCTTCATACGGAATCCAGTTGCTGCTTCCTCCATCGAAGCGCAGCAGCCGGTTGCGGTCGTTGCACCACAGACTGCCATCATATCCCGTACTCAAGACGTCCTCGGTATAAAGCTGCGACAGTTGGAAGTCGATCGGAGCAAAACCACCCCAGTGTGCGCCCTTATCCTCAGATACGAAGACGGAATCCATCTCCACGGCATGCATTACCCCGTACACCTTTCCGTCAGCGCTGCAGCAGAAAGCCCGTAACGGACGTTCGGTCGGAACGAACGTGAACGTTCTCCCTTGATCCGAACTGCGGTAGAATCTTGTTGTGGAGGAAGGACTTTCTGCGAGCAAATACAGATCTTCTCCACTTACCTCGAAATTCCGAACCTCCAGGGAATCGGGAGCGGCACGCAATTCCCATGAATCTCCGCCATTCGTCGAAACATAGAATTCAGTCCGCGGGAAAGGAAGGGCATACAGAACCCCTGAAGTCGATACTTCAAAGTCCCATACATTCATACCCTCCAGCGACATCAGACGGGTCCATTGGGCCTGGGCCGGAAGCGGCAGCACCGCAATGAGACTGAGTATGGTGAACATGCCCTGTAGTACGAGTTTCATAAACCCTCCTGATGCAGTACGATCTTTTCCGAAGTGATCCCTGTTTTCGGCAACTGTCGAGAATAAAAAATTTTGTTCAGCATTTCAACGATTGGGAGGCACAGTTATTTCGATGATGTGGTACGAGTTAAACACCAGAGGTAGTGTGTTGTTACAATTATTCTGCCTTCTTCTCTTCGATTGCAGAGATGCATAGCGATTCCTCATGCAGTAAATATCATCGCCCGATGGGGGACACGGGTCTTTCTCCCTGTTGATCCGCAACCATTTTTCATTTAATGTGTCTACTTGGTAGCCTGGGAAATTCAAATTGGAGGGACCATGCACAAATCAATATCAGCAGTAGTATTCCTGTCACTGGCATTGTCGGGATGTTTCATCGCCAGGGCGCAGTCCGACTGGCAGTGGCAGAATCCACTCACGCATCACAAAAGCATCGTGGCAGTTGATTTTGCGAACGAACAGCAGGGTGTGGGCGTGGGGGATCAGGGAACCGTCATTACTACAACGAGCGGCGGGAAAGAATGGGTGCTCCGCACTCCATATAACGGGACCGATCTTAACGATGTTGTCATGATCGATGCTTTTCACGTGGTAGCAGTCGGACAGGATGGACTCATTTTGTTCTCCTCCGATGGCGGAGTTCACTGGGAGGAAAGCAGTGCCGACGTTTCAAAGCATCTGATCGGAGTGGATTTCCTCACTCCAGAGACAGGAGTGGTGGTCGGTGATGCAGGTACCGTCCTTCAAACCAAGGATGGCGGGGAACACTGGACTTCACTCGAGTACGGTGAAGACTCGAACCTGTATGATGTCCATATGTTCGATGACCGTACGTTCATCATTTGCGGAGATTCCTCCTCCCGGACCACGGATGGAGGAATCACTTGGACGCGTTTGAATTTCGAGAACACGGGTGAAGGACAGCGTTTTCATTTCTATGACAACAATACCGGTATCCTCGCGTACAGTAACTACAGAACGTACGATGGCGGAAAGACATGGATCGCAGGGGATTTCATTGCTGCCGTATACTTCAATGATGCCTCCAGGTGGACCGGTCTCGGCAGTTTCGGATTTTATCAGTCATCAGATGCAGGTGCGTCATGGGAGCGGTCCGTGCCCTTCATCCACGGATGGAACTATAGTGCTGCCTTCATGCCCGATTCTCTGAATGCTTTAGGCTTCGGTACCATGGGGATAATCGCTTACGCTCCGGTAGACGATTGGGCATGGGGGTATGCAGCCGGCGGGTCGATCTGGAATCTCAAGGATATGGACTTCTGCGACTCTTCTACGGGATATGCCGTTGGTTTGTCCGGCACAATACTTCGAACATCGAACAGGGGTGGAAGTTGGGAATTTCAGCAGGCGCATCAGTTCAATGAGAGAGGGGAGGCGAGGCATTTCATGGGGGTAGCCTGTATTGACAGGGATGCAGCAGTGGTCGTCGGTGAAGCGGGTACCATCCTGCGGACGACCGATGGTGGACAGAACTGGCGCAAGATGCTTGCACCTGTATCCACCGTCAACTGGCAGGATGTATCCTTTAGCGATGAGAGGAACGGCATTGCAGTCGGCACAGGAGGAGCCATGATACGGTCCACGGATGCGGGACGCACATGGACCCAGATTACTGCCGAAACCAATCATCAGCTCGTCCAGGTCTGCCATATGGATTCGAACACTGTGTTCGTGCTGGATGCCAACGCCATCCTGCTTATCTCCACCGACAAGGGCGATAGCTGGAGTCCTAAAACCATTGCCTCTCCAACGTACTCTGTGAACGCGATGGATTTCATCGATGCCCGGCTGGGATTCGTCGTGGGAAACAACGGCGCCATTTGGAAAACGGAGGATGGCGGTGACACCTGGGAAACGCAAACAAGTGGAAGCAGCGCTGACCTTGCTGCTGTTGCATTCACAGACAGATGGAATGGATGCATTGCCGGAGATGGCGGGACAATACTTCGTACCACTGATGGTGGAGAGACGTGGATTGCTGAACCCAAGCTCTTCGATTGGGGATTGACCGTGGCGTATGCATTCGGTGGCAGGAAATATTCCGTCGCCGGCCAATTCGGCATCGTACTTCACAACAGCATCGGACGTGTGACATCGGTAAATGATCAGAAGTCCGTGCCACAGAACGTCGTACTGCATCAGAACTACCCCAATCCCTTCAATCCGGCAACCACGATCGACTACAATTTGCAGCAGCCGCAGCACGTCTCTCTCGTTGTCAGTGACCACTATGGCCGCGAAGTGCGACGTATCCTCGAAGGCGAATTCAAGTTGGCAGGAACGCATCGCGCACAGTTCGATGCCTCCGGTTTATCTTCCGGGGTGTATTTCTACAGCCTTGAGGCCGGCGGGCAGAGGCAGACGAGAAAAATGGTGCTGGTGCGGTGAATCGGCAGTGCAGAATTGAAGCGTTAATCCAATGTGCTACGAATTTGAGGGGAAGGAACTCACCGGAAACGGTACGGACCAGGCTTCGATGAACTTGTCCGCCATTGCTCCGTAGCGGAATTATCAGCTGTGTCATGTGTCATGCAGTGGACATTAAGTACTTCCGTGAGGAGCAGATGCAGACTGTCCGAATCATCCTCATACTCTTCCTGCTGAGCGTTCCATCTCTCGCACATTCGACACCGGGACGCGTTGCAGATTTTAAACTGGAGATAACCTGGCCACAGGAAGGGATGCATAATGTGTATGTGCAGCGTCCCTTTGAACTGCGAATCACACCATGCGACAGTGACGGGAACGCGATCGACACGCTGCTCCGTGTCCGTCTGGGTGCGCGTTTCCCGGGTGAGTTCGATGCCGCATCTATGGGGTACTTCCAGTTCCCATTCGAAATTCGTGGAGCAACTTCAATCATGCTTACGCCTTCCTTCAAACGGGTTGGCGGGATGGAGCAGCAGAGGCTGCTTTTGTACTCCGAAGATTCGGTGCATAGCAGCGGTCAAAGTGAGCAGTTTTTCGTGCTTCCACATCCCCCTTCGTCCTTCTCCCTGGAAGATCCTCCTCCTGATGGCGAAATCACGGTATGGTTCCATCTCCCCAACAGGACAGCAGTGTTCAGCTGGGAGAAACCCGAGCCTCCGGATCCCTACGATTCAATGCGTCGGACCATAAACGATTCTACCCGCTGGTCCGATAGCGTTCGCTACACCCTTTCCATTGCAAACATATACGGCACGACCATTTTCCGTTGTCCTTCCGACAGTGCAGGTGCCCTGCCCAGAGCTACCGTCGCAAACGGTCAATTGATTGAGATTCTTCGCTCACAGGGGTGTCGAAGCTGTCGGTATATGGAGTTTTTCTGGTTTGTGGAAGCCACCGATGGCATCGATGTAACCACAAGCTCGCCCACCCGCTCGGGATTCATTCTTGAATGGGAAATCTGGGATGGGGTCGATTCTCCCGCCGACGCACTCGGCTTTGAACTTGAGACAAATATTCCGAATCCCTTTCATTCAAGCACACAAATTTCATTTAACCTGTTGCGAATGGACAGGATTCGTCTGACCCTTCTGAACTCAGTGGGTGAGATTGTGAAAGTGCTGGCAGAGGGCGATCGTTCACCGGGTCGCCACATGTATACGATGAATGCCGGTGAACTTGTACCCGGACCCTACTTCATACGTCTCGAGACGACATCAGGTGCACAGACACGTAAGATTCTCCTGCTGCGGTAAAACAGGAATCTGCATCACGCTTCAAAGTGCTTTTTCGCAAACGCACGGCCCGAGCCGGATTTGAGGTAGCGCTCGAAGGAGAGGGCTAGCCCCTTATCTGGAAACGCGGTGTATGCCAATAGCCTCCATGGCCTCAGCCGTGCAGTGCTGGGTACCTGTCCAGCGTTATGCGCTCGCACGCGATTCTCGACGTGTGTCGTGAATCCATAATAGTGCTGCTTTGGATACCTATTAGATTGAAGGACATATACGTAGTACATTCGATGCTCCCTACATTGAATGCATGAGAAAAAAATACTGCTCTCAAATTCGGCGGACACAGTAGCTGAGCGGGTACATCTGAATGGCTGTGCCAGCCGCCCGCCTTCGTTTCGCTACGCTCAACTTCGGCGGACACAGTAGCTGAGCGGGTACATCTGAATGGCTGTGCCAGCCGAAGCTGAGCCTGAACCGATTCGAAAAGATTCCGCCTTCGCCAAGGCTTCGGCGGACAGCCTCTGCTTCTCGCCTGACGGCGCGAAGCGGAGGCTGGTGGAGATGGGGGGAATCGAACCCCCGTCCGAGAAGCAGAACCTGCAACTTACTACGCTCATAGTCTGTCTTTTGATGGTTCGCTTCGTCGCTGCCCGACAGACAGGACGTGCGATGAAGCTAGTTCGAAGAAGTGTTTCGGCCCTCGCCTCGAACGCTAGAGGTGCCTATCCTGTTATTGGCGTCGTCCTACCCTTTGGCCAACAGGCGGGTCTCCGGGGGACGTGACCGTCAATTAAGCGGCCAGTGCGTAATCGTAGTTGGCAATTATACCAAATGGTCCAAGATTAACGTGCTTACACCAGGCACGGAACGCGTTTGCATAATCCCGACAACCCGTCGAAACCATTGCATCCCCATTGGGAATATATAAAGTACATTGCTACGCAGTCGAAGGCAATACCATTCCGCGTGGGCAGAATACAGATTGCAGATCGCAGATTGCAGATTGCAGATGCTTCCGGTTAGCGCTTGACAAAGGGGATTGTCTCTGGCTGCAATTCATTGTCAATGCGAAGAATGTACATACCTGAAGGAAGGGCGCTGAGATTTATGCTCCCAGCTGATTCGATTGAGCTAACTCTGAGGACTTCACGGCCGTAGAGATCGTATATCCTGGTGGGCCCCTCCGAATTATGCAGAATGTGCATAATGTTGCGGACGGGGTGGGGGTAGATTTCGAGTTCGGGCGTGCTGGCGGAGGGCAGATCGCTGATGCCGACGGTGCGGGCGGGGAAGAGACTGCTGCTGCGGTGCAGATTCTGCTGGAACATGAGCCAGGGGGGACCCTCGCCGCGGCCGATGCTGTATGCGTATGCGCGCCCGAAGTTGTTCTGTATGTCGGGGTACTCGGCGTGTCCGCCCACGATGAAGACGTCGAGTCCGCCATCGCCGTCGAAATCGGCAATGATGGGTGCGTGATCGAGTTCATAGCGGCTGTCGCCGTATTCCGCCGCGAGGTCGATTTTCCAGAGCTCTTCGCTCGATGTGTCCCTGAGTGCGATGAGTTTCCCGTCACTCGTGCCGAAGACGGGGTCGAGCCGGGAATCCCCGTTGACGTCGGACAGCACGACGCCCCGGAACGCGGTCTGTCGCTGATCGATGATGTATTCCGAAATGATACTCCCGCTGGAATTGATGCCGTATACCCTGTACCACACGACGGCGAACAGTTCGCAGCTTCCGTCTCCGTCGACGTCGCCAGCGGTGATGGGACTCCCGACATAATGTCCCGGAGTATTCACTCCCCAGAGCCACTGGCCATCGCTGGCACGCAGCACGTTGATGTCTCCGTTGTAATCCCCGATCACGAGTTCCGGGATGTCGTCCGCGTTCAGGTCGGCCACGGCTGTTCCGTGATAGACGACATCCCTCAGCGGATGACTCCAGAGCAGTGCGCGATCGCTGCATCGGTAGCAGCGAATGGTGTTGGTGTCGCCTTCGGTGCGGTTCCAGGTTGCAACCACGAAGTCCATCCCGCCATCGCCATCGGCGTCGAGCAGCGTGGGTGCGGTCTGTATCCAGGAATGCGTATCCACCGCAAGCTCCCACTCGAGATCACCGTTGCGCGCATCAAGACAGCGCACCCAGCCTCCGAATTCCCCGTGAAGGATTTCAAGGACGCCATCGTTGTCAATGTCGGCCACGGAGGGAGGGGAATCGCTTCCGCGCGTGGGGGCGGACCAACGGATATTCCCCGTTGCTCCATCAAAGCAATACGTGATGGGATTGCAACTGCTGGGTACGATGACCTCGAGCGTGCCGTCTCCATCAGTATCGAAAATCGCCGGTGCGACGTCATTGCAACCCTGTCCACCGGGAGCTGTGGCATCCACTTTCCACAGCAGCGAACCGTCCTCAGCATTCAATGCGTAAATGTGTCCATCATTGCGATAACAGCCGAACACCAGTTCCAGTCGTCCGTCACCGTCGATGTCCCCTGCGGCGGACTGTCCGAAACTCGCATCCTGCGTATCGAATTCCCACAGCTTTGTCGGCGTCTGGGCTGCTGCGATTGAACTTAGTAGGATGATGAGGGCGAGAATGCTTCGCATAGGTGACCTCAGATGGCAGATGACAAATTGCAGATGGCAGATGGCAAACAGAGCTGGAGCAGGGATTGCTTGCTTTTGCGTGTTCCGAGATGCCTGGCTTCATCCCGCAAGCGATCCCTGATCGCTTATCGAAAGATAGGAAAATGGAAGGATGGAAATATGACACCGGGGTGTCATGTTTCCATTTTTCCATCCTTCTATCGTTCCATGGCTCTCAGAAACCGTGATGCTTGAGATGTTCCATGGAGTCGACCCACTGCGAGAGAGACACATCGGGTGGGATGACTTTGTAGGTGGAGAGGAGTTCGTAAAGCAGGGCGTAGCCGGTGATGCGCTGGTGGGGGAACATGCGCCGGTCGGTGGGTTCATCGGTGCAGCTGTCGAGGATTTTCAGTTCCTGGGTGTGGTCGGGGTGGTAGAAGAAGGGCATGGAGTGACGGTAGCGCGTGGGATCGTTGAAGCGGTTTTCCACGCGGTGCAGCGTGCTGCGAATGCGTCCCCCGGAAATGAAGTTGAGCATGTCTCCGGCGTTAACGACGAGGTCCCCCTCCGTCGTTTCCACCGCCAGCCAGTTCCCGCTGTTGTCGAGTACCTCGAGTCCTCTGCTCGTCGCAGCGGGAAGGAGGGAGAGCATGTTGGAATCCGTATGTTCGCAGGCCATGCGCCGGGCGGTGCCGGGATAGCGGATATGCCGCATGTGTGAATCGTCGATGCGCCTTCCGTCAGCATTCCGGAAGAGTCCGAGCACGTAGCCGGTTTCAGCCCCAGAGGGATCGAGATACAGGGCAAGGACATGCATGAGCGCGTAGCCGATGTCCTGGCAGGCGGAATAGTACTGCTCGGCTGCATCGAGATAGGCAGGCACGGAAGGGACGGCGACATTGTGATACGACCCGAAGGCCATGACTTCCTTGTCGTCGGGATCGCCACCACAGCGGATGCCCACTTCGGTGCGTGTCGGCATGTAGCCGCGCTGAAAGCCGATTTCCGGATGACTGCACTCACGCTGCAGTTGTTCGCTCCCGAGCCCGAACACTTCACGCATGAGTTGGTAGTTGGTCTGCAGCAGGTCGCTGCGGAACGGCGCGCCGGAAATGACGGCGAAACCAGTCACACGCAGGGCATCACCGAATGCCTGTGCGCCGGAAGCGATGGGGGTACCGTTCTCGCTGAAAAGCGCAGTCCATGCAAGCCGGGGAACATGAGGGGAGTGTTGTTGCTGCATGTGAAAATCTACGCAGTCCCGGAACAAAAGACAATATGGCTTTTATACGAAAGCACCGCTCCACGTTGAGCGGAACGGTGCTGACGGGGATGTATAACTGCTGGAGGGATTACTCGTAGTACGAAACAATGCGGGGACGCTCGGCCTTTCCTTCCCAAATCTTGCGTGCGAGTTCATCAAGCATGGGATTGTACAGCACGTCCGCCGTACCGCCGAAGTTCAATTCTCCTTCTGCGATAATGGAGCCAACGATGCGCGTGGTACCGTTGATCTTTGCGTTGCCCTTGATCAGCAGTGTGGCTTCGATATCACTCGTACCATTGATCTGTGCATCACCGCCAACGATTATGCCGAGATTGTTTCCGCTGGGGTCGACGGCGGACACCGTTGCCTGTCCGTTGATTTTCAAGTCACCCGTGACGAGAAACACGCCGTATCCTTCCATCTGGGCGTTCAGGTCAAGGTCCCCTTGCACGAATATGATCTCAGGCTGCTCCTTTGTGCCCAGTTTCATTTTCCCGGTCACCTTGGTGTTGGAATAGAATTTCCGTGTCGCCAGATGCTCCCATTTGTCCGGATCGATTTCCGGGATGGCAACGGGATCGTCTTTGTACACCAGGTCGCCACCGCTGTCACGATTGGGGTCGAAGTACTTCGCGGCATCGCCTGTGCCGGAGGGACAACTTTCACTGAAGGTACCGTATCCTTCCACCTTGGTGCTTCCACCATACGTGAGATCATTATTCGTATGGATGTTTGCGTTGAGTGAAGGATTGTTGTAGTCCCCGGCGAAGATGTTTCCGCTCAGATCCATGCTCTGATCCGAGAAGATGCCGTAGCCGAGTCCCGGGGGACGGACGTATACCGAAGGGATTTCAACCACGGTGCGCACGGTCACTGTTCTTCCCTGTACGACACCTGTTGCAGTGATGAGGCGGGCGTTGTTGAGTCCCTCGTCGGGACCTCCGGGATACATGGCGCGCGTGCGTTCAATCGACACCGCAACAGTCCCGCTTGCCATCTCGCTTTTATATCCACTCGACCAGGTGCTGTCCTGTGCCAGTTCCATGATGGCATGTTCAACACCACTCGCCGCGAGATTGCGTGCCTGGTTGATTTCATAATCGTCCGACGCATTGTCGGTAACGTTCATATTGCTTTCGTTGAGCTGCATCATCGACCAGGACGCAATCAGTCCCATTCCGATGACCAATATGACAAGCATTTTACCCATGAGCTTTTCCTATATACGATTCCATATCTGCGGTTCGCGCGCGCATCATCGCGACTACTTCCCGCAGCACTGTTTGTACTTCAGACCACTGCCGCAGCAGCACGGGTCATTTTTCCCCGGCGGGGGATCACAGGGATCCTTTGTGGGCAGGATATCGCTGTCGTCTTCCGATCCACCTGTGTCGCCTGCGTCCACCGTACCGCCTGTATCGCCGGCATCACCCGTATCACCGGTGTCACCCGTATCGCCGGGATAGGTATATCCTCCATCATCAGTATCTCCTTCATCGGTACTCGATCCGGTGGAGGATGAGGGTGTGGCACCTGCGATCTGCGGGGCAACGGTGCCGAGGTTGCGTGGGTAGATGACCTTGTGCCAGTATGCTCCGGCCTCACAGTCCACCGCTGTTGTCAGCAGGCGGTCATGCGAGACTGTCAGTTGCTTGCCGTCCAGGTCACCGCTCAGCAGCGTGGAAGTTTGTGCGTTCGCATCCGAGATTTTTTCAAAAAGGACGTTGCTGGTGAGCATGGAGGCCTCGACTGCACGGACACGGGACGCGACGGACGTCTGCGTTCCGGTCGAATCGTAACCTGAGAACAGAACCATCGATCCGCGCGTGGTCCATTCCATGGGACGCTGTCCGGGAGTGGCAATGCGGCGCGTGATCACCGGTCCGCTTGCGCCCTTGCCCATCATATAGCTGATGGTGTCGACCGTACCGTCATTGTCATAGTCCGAGAGGAAAGTGATGGAACGATAATCGATGGAAACAATTTTATTTCCCGGCACGCGATAGCCGAGATTGACGAGTTCTTTCTCCATGGTCTGACTCATTTCCGCCATGGTCACCTGGGAAATTTCATTGAGCGTCGCCTGCTGCGCACCCTCCTGGAAATTCAGTATCACTGCACCCATAAGAATGATGACAATGCCGCCGATGATGTACGATCCTAACAGGTCGAGAGAAGATCCCATATCGATGCCTTAGAAGCTTTTGTAGGAAACGAGTGTGACGGGATGGGCGAGGAATGCGGAGTTGACCGAAACCTCGATGCGTTTGCTGCGTGTGCGCACGTACACGGGAGTGTCCGGGTTGGACGGATTCACGTAGTGCACACGGCAAGTAAGGTCAAAGCTGCCGGCCCGTGGTGTGTTTACCGTGGTTCGCAGCCGGTTGTAATCGTCCACATCATTGAAATTGGGATAGCTTTCCCAGGAGCCATGTCCGAGCGACTGCGGTGCGGTGAACTGCGAAACGTCCACGAAATCCTTTCCCACGGTAGCGGCATCGTATTCCTTGCTGACGATGTCGTTGATCAGGGTTTGTCCCACGGCAGTCGCGGCCATCGTGTACTCGGCCTGTGACAGCTGCTCGTCTGAAAAGAGCTTCGCCCTGTTCATCGAGAGTACCAGGATGGACAGCAGGGTCATCGCCGCCAGTACGAGCATCATTTGAACACCACCCATGGTGATTCCCGGTCGTTGTTGTACATGAATGAAACCGCCGCAGTCCGTGCGGGCCACGTTCCGTGGAATGCTCCGATAAGGGGGCATCCCACGGAAATAATCTACGGCACAGGTCATTGCGCTGCCTGAACATTGCGTTACAAATAAATTACATCATCTTAAGGTGTACCTGTCCGATGAATTTTTTATTTGGATTTTATCTGTAATTAGGACTACCTTTATCCCAGTTGAATATCACTAGACCATATGCTGAATACTGAACACGCATACTTCGCATTTTCCGCGCTCATTCCGGGTGCTGCTTTTCCGCGACGACGAACCGCCGCTCTCCACACCGGTATGCGTTTCTGGTAATTCTCCCCTTCGTTTAGAATCCCCCGAACATTTTGTGCAGCCGCGTGTGATACGCGGCATTTTTTTCCCCATTCCGCTACAGGTTTAAGGATACGGTATGTCAGTACGTCTCAACATAGAACGAGCAACGGAAGTCCATGTTTCCTGGGCACCTCACATCTGCGAGTCCATCGCGCGCGCAGCACAGGAACGCGGCACGGGCATCGCCCTGCGTACGGAGGAATACATCATCGCCAAAATTCGCGAGGGCAAGGCGGTCATCGCCCTGGCGTTCGATGAAGGGGAGGCTGCTGCGACCTTCGCCGGTTTCTGTTATATCGAAACCTGGGGCGGGAAAAAGTATGTGGCGAATTCCGGTCTCATTGTCGTACCGGCATTCAGGCACAGCGGACTCGCCCGTTCCATCAAACGGCAGGCGTTCGCGCTTTCGCGTGAACTGTTTCCTGAAGCCCGGCTGTTCGGCATTACCACCAGTCATGCAGTGATGAAGATCAATACGGATCTCGGCTATGTGCCGGTACCGTATTCGGAACTGACGGATGATGACGAATTCTGGAACGGCTGTAAAAGCTGTCCCAACTACGATATTCTCCAGAGAACGGGACGCAGCATGTGCCTGTGCACGAGCATGCTCTATGATCCGGTGAAGACAGTGCAGCGCAGCGAAGTCGCCATCCCTGCGATAAACATGGAGAAGGAGGGACTCGATGCCTGAGAAAAAACTCGCCGTGCTCGCATTCAGCGGGGGACTCGATACTTCCTACTGCGCAATGTACCTGTCGAAACAGCTGCAGTATCGCGTGCACACCGTGTTTGTCGATACCGGGGGGCATACGGCTGAAGAACTTGCTGCCATGGAACAACAGGCCCTGCTGCTCGGTGCGGAAAAACATGTCACGCTGCAGCGCACGCAGGAGTTTTACAGCCGCTGCATTCGCTTCCTCGTGTTCGGGAACGTCCTTCGCGGAAACAGCTATCCACTGTCCGTGAGCGCCGAGCGCGTGTTCCAGGCAGAAGCCATTGCAGCCTACGCGCGTGATCAGCATGCCGATGCCATCGCCCATGGCTCAACCGGTGCGGGCAATGACCAGGTGCGTTTCGATACCGTGTTCCGCATCATTCTGCCCGAAGCGCGCATTATCACGCCCGTTCGGGATATGTCGCTCTCCAGGGAGCAGGAAATCGCATACCTCCAGGAAGCTGGAGTGGACATGGATGCCGCAGCTTCCGTGTACTCGATCAATGCCGGATTGTGGGGGACGTCCATCGGGGGACGTGAAACGCTGCAATCCGACGGAGTGCTGCCGGAAACTGCCTACCCCGTGCCTCAGACTGCAATCGATGAACGCAAGGTCACCCTTCACTTCACACAGGGTGAGGTGGACGGCATTGACGGACATTCCGCTGATTCAATCTCCGTGATTCGTCAGCTCGAAGATCTCGCCGCCCCATACGGAATCGGCAGAGGTATGCATGTCGGGGATACCATTATCGGACTCAAGGGGCGTGTGGGATTTGCTGCCGCGGCGCCGCATGTCATCATCGCTGCACATCGTCTGCTCGAGAAACACACGCTGACCAGGCAGCAGCAGCTGATGAAAGAGCAGGTCGCACTCACTTATGGCAGCCTGGTCCATGAAGCGCAGTTCCTCGAACCCGCCGCACGTGATATTGAAGCGCTGCTGCTGAGCACACAGCGGCATGTGACCGGAGAGGTCGATATCCTTCTCGCTCCGCATCGATTCGACCTGCTCGGAATACGCTCCGATCATGATCTGCTGTCTACCGACTTCGGGACGTACGGGGAGGAAAATTCTTTGTGGAATGGAGAAGATGTGCGTGGTTTTTCAAAGATTTACGCCAATCAGTTAATGATGTACTTCACAAAGCACCGGGGGTCGGATGCGATATAAAATCGCAATTCTGGGGGGCAGTGGACTCGTGGCGGGAGAACTGCTGCGTTTGCTCGAGCAGCACGCCGATACTGAAGTGGTTTCGGTTGTGAGCGCATCGCAGGCGGGACAGAAACTGGGAAGTGTGCATCAGGGACTCACGGCGCTGTCGGACATGCCGTTTGCGGGGGAAGCTGTGGCGGAAGCGGATATTCTTTTCCTGGCTCTACCCCATGGGGAAAGTGCCGCGGCGCTTCGGACACTGACGATTTCGCAGGGGACGACAGTTATCGATTTGAGCGCCGACCATCGTCTGCGCGATGCTTCAGCAGATTTCGTGTATGGACTCACGGAGGATCGGAGGGAAGAAATTCGCGGCGCACGGCGGCGGGGTAAGCATATTGCCAACCCGGGCTGCTTTGCGACGGCGATTCAGCTGGGATTGCTCCCTCTGCTGCGTGCCGGACTCCCGGTCAGCGATCTTCACAGCAGTGCGGTGACGGGATCGACCGGAGCCGGGAACGCGCAACTCCCCTCGACACATTTCTCCTGGCGGCAGGGGAACATGCAGGTCTACAAACCGCTGACACATCAGCATCTGGGTGAGATTCGGGAGACGCTGCGGCGGCATGTACCGGGATATGAAGGACGGCATTTCTTCATCCCGTACCGGGGACCTTTCACCCGTGGAATTATTGCCTGTACGTATACGGCTTTCGATGGAGATGCGAGTGCTGTCGCGGATCTCTATCACGGCGCATACGATTTGGAGCATTTCGTTGCGGTGTGTGAACAACAGCCTGCGCTGAAGGATGTGGTCAACACGAACAACTGTCAGGTGCATGTCGAGGTGCGGGAGGGCATGTTCGTGGTCACTTCGGTAATCGACAATCTGCTCAAGGGCGCCGCGGGACAGGCGGTGCAGAATATGAATCTCGTGCTGGACCTCGATGAGGGCGAGGGACTGCAGCTCAAGGCGTCGGTGTATTAATTCATGTTATCAACGGGAACAAGGTAACCCATGAAGCAATTTCTTTCCGTCGCGGATATCGGAGATCTCAAGGCGGCCATCGCGGAAGCTCGCAGTCTGAAGGAAGATCCTTTTGCGCATAGCGCGCTCGGACAACGGAAGACACTCGGACTCGTGTTTTTCAACAACAGCCTGCGCACGAGGCTCAGCATGCAGCGGGCCGCGCGCAACCTGGGACTCGATGTGATCGTCCTCAATACCGGTGGCGATGCCTGGAAACTCGAATTTGCGGACGGGACCGTCATGGACGGTGGCACTGCCGAGCATATCCGTGAAGCGGCCGCAGTGCTCGGTGCGTACTGTGATATTATTGCCGTTCGCGCATTTCCGGGACTGCAAGACCGGGATGACGATGAGAAGGAAGAGATATTGAGCAGCATCATCCGTCATTCGGGGAAACCCGTCATCAGCATGGAATCGGCCACGCGTCATCCGCTGCAATCCTTTGCCGATTGTCTCACGGTGGAAGAATTCCGTACCGGCGCACGACCAAGGGTCGTTCTCACCTGGGCCCCGCATCCCCGGGCGCTGCCGCACAGTGTCGCCAACTCCTTTCTTGAATGGATGCGGCACATGGATGTCAATCTGGTCCTCACCCATCCCGAAGGCTATGAACTCAATCCCGCCTTCACGGAAGGAGTGCAGGTACTGCATGACAGGGAAGAAGCGCTGGCGTCCGCCGATTTCGTGTACGCGAAAAACTGGTCCAGTTACACTTCGTATGGGGAAGTCCTCACCCGGGACAGCGAATGGATGGTGACTGCGGAGGATTTGCGGCACACCGCGAATGCGCATTTCATGCACTGTCTTCCGGTACGCCGCAACGTCGTCGTTGAGGATGCGGTACTCGACAGCGATCACTCCATTGTCATCCCTCAGGCAGAAAACCGGATATGGACAGCCCAGGTCGTACTCAAACGCATGCTGGAGGCGATGAATTGAACTCTTCATCAACAATTACCGTCATCAAGCTGGGTGGGGCACTGCTCGAGCATAAACATGGAAGGAAGGAAGTCCTTACTGCGGTTACCTCCTATCCGGGCCACTGCATCCTCGTCCATGGCGGTGGACGCGAAGCGACCGCCTGGGGCGATCGCGCCGGGATCCCATCAACGCTTGTCGATGGACGACGTGTTACCGGGAAGGACATGCTCGATGTGGTGACCATGGTGTACGGGGGACTGGTCAATAAACGGCTTGTCGCTGAACTGTCTGCCCTGGGCAGACCTGCGATCGGACTCACCGGCGCCGACGCAAATTGCATTCTTGCGCAGCGGCGCTTCGGAGCCGATATCGACTACGGTTTTGTCGGGGATATCCTTGCCGTCAACTTCGACGTACTCATGCAGCTCCTTGAGGCCAAACTGCTCCCCGTACTCGCGCCACTGACACATGACGGCGATGGTCAGCTGCTGAATACGAACGCAGATTCCATCGCTGCAGCTGTCGCTACTGCCAGCGCTGAGCACGCAACGACGCAGCTGCTGCTGGCTCTCGATCGTCCGGGCGTCCAGGATGCAAAGCAGCACACCTTGCCGGTGATTGACCGCGACATGCTGCAGCACGGCATCAACTCCGGGTATATCAATGGCGGAATGATCCCCAAGGTGCAAGCTGCGTTGTCTGCCAGTACACGGGGCGTTTCACGCGTTGTGCTTTGTGCTGCCGGGGACATTGCCGCAGCGGCACAGGGAGGGGAAGGAAATTGGACACAGGTACGTACATCGGCGCAACGGAGGGAGGTGGCATCAATATGAGGGCAAAGTACGGGACTCGATTCGGCGATGCCTTTGAGCTGCTCTGCGATCTCATCCGCATTCCGTCATTCAGCCGGGAGGAGCAGGGCACCGCGGACATATTGGAAACATGGCTCGCTGCGAAAGGACACACCCCACGCAGGAAGGGAAACAACATCTGGGTGAAACGCGAGGACTTCGATGCCTCGCGTCCCACCGTCATGTTGTGTTCCCATCATGACACCGTGCGCCCTGTTTCCACCTGGACCGAGAATCCTTTCGCGCCGTTCTATTCCGATGGGAAGCTGTGCGGACTCGGAAGCAATGACGCCGGCGCATCCCTTGCCTGCATGAGCGTCGCTTTTGATGCCCTGCAGCAGCGTATGCTGCCTTTCAACCTCATCCTTGCGCTCACCGCCGAAGAAGAGATAGCGGGTGAGGGAGGCATACGACTGCTTCAGGATGAGCTGCCGCCCGTCGATCTTGCCATCGTCGGTGAACCGACCTCACTGCGCATGGCGATTGCGGAGCGGGGACTGATGGTGCTCGATTGCACCGCGCACGGGATTTCGGGACATGCGGGACGGGGAGATGGGACGAACGCCATCACCCTTGCGCTGGAGCAGGTGCGGTGGTTTCAGGAATACGAGTTTGAGAAATCCTCACCTGCGCTTGGCGACATCCTGATGTCCGTCACGCAGATCAACGCGGGAACGCAGCACAACGTCATTCCGGACCGTTGTACGTATGTGGTGGATGTGCGTGTCACCGATGCCTACACGCATGAGGAACTGCTCGACATCATCCGGTCGCACGTTGACGCTGATGTCGTCCCGCGGTCGACCCGCCTGCGTCCCTCCGCGATCAGTCTCGATCATCCTGTTGTCCTTGCCGCCCAACGCTGCGGCATCGAAACCTATGCGTCACCCACGATGTCAGACCAGGCCCTGCTCTCGGTCCCTTCCGTCAAACTGGGTCCCGGCCGTTCTTCCCGTTCGCACACCGCAGACGAATTCGTGACTGCGGATGAACTGGAAAACGGCATCGAAACCTACCTGCGATTACTGGATGAATATGCGGAGATCATGCAATGAAATTATGGGACAAGGGAATGAAAATGGATGCCCTGGTACACGACTTTACCGTCGGTGATGATCCGCTGTACGACATGCAGCTTGCTTCGTACGATGTCATCGCATCGCTGGCGCATGCTCGCATGCTGCATGAACGTGGACTGCTGCCGCTGGACGACTGGCAGGCGCTTGACAATGGACTGCGTGAGATATATGAACGCATCATCAACGGCACGTTCAGCATGGAAGAAGGCATGGAGGATATCCACAGTCAGGTGGAGTTTGAACTTACACGGATGTGCGGTGATGCCGGGAAACGGCTGCATACGGCCCGGTCCAGGAATGACCAGGTACTCGTCGACATCAAGCTGCTTTACAGGGACAGGCTGCGGGACATCGTCGAACAGGTCACGCAATTCAGTAAGACGTTGCTCGGGCGTGCTGAAGAGAATCTGAATTTACTGCTGCCGGGGTATACGCACGGTCAGGCTGCCATGCCGTCTTCGTTCGGTCAATGGTTTTCCGCACATGCAGAGGCACTGGCGGAGGCGCTGCTTCCGTTGCAGACAGCCTACCGTGTTGCGGATCGCAATCCCCTCGGATCCGCCGCCGGGTTTGGAACATCTTTTCCCATCGACCGTGAGCGCACAACGGAACTGCTCGGATTTTCCGGTATGCATGTCAGCGCGGTGCAGGCGCAAATGGGGAGAGTGTCGACGGACCTCGCAGTGGCGAATGCACTTGCCGTCGTTGCGACAGCGCTGGGACGCTTCGCCGCTGATGTCTGCATGTATGCGTCCGATAATTACCGTTTCATCCGCCTGCATCCCGAGATCACCACCGGATCGAGCATCATGCCGCACAAACATAATCCCGACGTCTTCGAGTTGATCCGCGCGCATTGCAACCTGCTGCAATCACTTCCCGGGAATGTCAGCGGGCTTGCCACGAACCTGACGTCAGGCTATCACCGTGACTTCCAGCTGTGCAAATCGCTTATGCTTCCCGCGTTGACGCGCCTGCAGCGCTGCCTTGCCATCGCACAGCACGCCACGGCGCACATCGAAGCACAGAGCGACATCCTTGAAGACCGCCGCTACGACGTCATATTTTCAGTCGACGAGATTCAACGCAGGGTGGAAGCCGGTACACCGTTTCGGGAAGCCTACCGCCAGGTCGGCGTGGAACTGGATGATGGAAGTTTTACAGCAGAAGCTGCTGTCCCATCGACGCACCTCGGCAGTCCCGGAAATCCCGGAATCACGCAGATCGGGGATTTCCTCCGACAGGAACGAGCACGATTCGATTTCTCACGCCGGGATAAGGCCTTTTCCGCCTTGCTCGGGAAGCTGCCGCTCCCGTGACCACCCACTGCCGTGATCTGACGCTTTCGTGTCCAGCCGCTTTCGTGTCCAGCCGCTCCCGTGAGACAGTTCGGCGGTGTTGCACTTTTGTCGTTTCCGCCACAGATTATTGCATTGTCACAGTCATGAGCAACGCATGCGATCCATCCTCATTCTCCTTGTCTTTATAGCATTCTGCTCAACGAGCGTCTTGGCGCAGAGCGACGACGCTGTCGCTCCCCGCAGTAAGGTCGTCCTGCTCGGGACGGGTAATCCCAACCCCGATCCGGAGCACGCGGGTCCGGCGGTCGCCGTTGTCGTCGACGATCAGGCGTACCTGGTGGATGCAGGAGCCGGCATCGTACGGCGTGCGGCGAAGCTTTCTCCCCGTTACGGTGGCGCGGTCACCGCTCTCGCAGCCTCAAAGCTCAATATCCTATTCCTCACGCATCTGCACTCCGATCACACCGTCGGACTCCCGGATCTCATGCTCACGCCGTGGGTGATGGGACGCGACAGACCACTGCAGATTTACGGTCCCGAAGGGACAAGTGACATGATGTCGCATCTGCAGAAGGCGTACAGTGCCGATATCCAGTACCGGCTCTTCGGAGAAGAACCCGCGAACAACCAGGGCTGGCGCACCGCTGTAACGGAGGTGGATACCGGCCTGGTGTATGCGGACAGCCTCGTGCGTGTCGAGGCCTTCGCCGTTCCCCATGGCAGCTGGCCCGTTTCGCTGGCGTATCGTTTCACGACCCCGGACCGGGTCATCGTCATCTCCGGGGATTCACGTCCCTCGGAAACCATCGCTCGCATCGCCCGGGGTGCAGACGTGCTGGTGCATGAGGTCTACTATGCGCGGGGACTCGAGGAAGGCCGACGGCACGCGTGGCAATCCTACCATCATGCACATCACACATCCACGATCGAACTGGGACGCATCGCCGCACAGGCCCGGCCGAAATTGCTTCTGCTCTACCACATCCTGTTCTGGGGCGCATCGGAGCAGGATCTGCTTGACGAAGTACACTCCACCTACGATGGTGAGGTCAGGGTCGGAAGGGATCTGGGAATCTACTGACGTCCTTCACGTCCTTCCATATGCAGAAACTGCATAAACTGCCGCCTGGAATTATGCAGAAACTGCATAATTATTCCGCCTGAAATATGCAGAAACTGCATATTCCGGAGGGTCGAGGCAGATACCGGGTAAATGCCCCGTTTTTTATGTAATTTTGACGTAACGTTTTTCACTGTCGCTGGTCTATGAAGCAGTCGTCGCACGGACAAGGCGCCGTGCGGTTCAGCAGTTTCCAAGCACGAGGAGAGAACAATGAAACGCCTGAAGGTATCTGTATTCATTTCATTGATTGCGCTTGTAATGATTTCCTGCAGTGAAGACTCGTCGCCGGTCGATGACGGGGCCTCGCATGACCCGGAACTTTCGCTGACGAGTGCGACCGAATGCAAGTTGTTCATGAAGCATGCGTTCGATGATCGCAACGGCTCTTCAGAGTCGGCAATGCTTTTTACCTACGACCGTGAGACGCAGACGCTCTCGCTCAAACATGAGAACGCAGGATTTAACTGTTGTCCCGGTGTGCTCGGAGCGGATATGCGCATCAATGGTGATGTGATCACCATCACCGAGCACGAGAGCGAAGCTGCCTGTCGCTGCAATTGCCTGTACGACCTTGACCTGAAGCTCACGCATCTCGCAGCACAGGTCTGGCATATTGTGGTCGAGGAGCCATATCGCCATGTAACGGATACACCGATGGAATTCGAAATTGACCTGGCCTCCGAGTCCGAGGGCGAGCATCGGGTGCCACGTCATATTTATCCCTGGGGGATGTGAGGACGCAGGAAGGGTCTAAGTGTTATATAATGGGGTTTGATTATCCGCTTTCGTGATGCTACATTCGTAGAGCTGCAAGGGCAGCGGGAAGGGAGGAGCATCATCGTATCACGCAAGCAGAAGGACAATCCATGGCCAGCACAAAAGATCATCTGCAGGAAGCATTCGCAGGCGAGAGCCAGGCGAATCAGAAATACCGTGCATTCGCAAAGAAAGCCGAGAAAGACGGGTATCCGAATATCGCCCGCTTGTTCCGTACGACAGCGGAAGCGGAGCGCATCCATGCCGAAGGACATTTCGGTTCGCTCGAGGGCATCGGCACGACAGCCGACAACCTCAAGGCAGCCATCGGTGGCGAGACGTTTGAATTTGAGACCATGTATCCCCCGATGCTCGAGCAGGCTGAGAGCGAGGGACATCGCGCGAAGACCATGTTCAAGTATGCGCTGACGGCAGAGGCCGTGCATGCGAAACTGTATTCGCTGGCGCTGGAAGCCGCGGAGCAGGGAAAAGATCTCGAAGTCACAGAGTTCTACCTCTGTCCCGTCTGCGGACACATCGAATTCGGTACCGCACCGGATAATTGTCCCACCTGCGGACTGAAAGGCGAGAAGTTCGTCCAGGTCTGATTCTGTCAGCAATGCGCTGTTGCCCGTTCCGCTTCTGTCAGCGGAACGGGTTTTTTTATGCTGTTTGCGTATGATCGCTGGCCCGATCTCTTTGGCGCGACGGGGGAAAACTCTATCTTTCATTGATTATCGCAACGCCATCATTTGTGAACAGGGGATGCCATGCCGTTTTCCCGAAATCCGATGCAGCACAGTCCCGCTTTCCGCCGAAGGCGCGTTTTCAACTGGCTGCCGCTTGGGCTCACGTATGCTTTTCTTTATATGGCCCGGTACAATCTTACCGTGTCGAAAAATGCCCTTGGTCCCCTCATGTCGAAAGAGGCGTTCGGCATTATTTTCGCCGCGGGAACGATCACCTACGCGTTTTCTTTCCTGATCAATGGTCCCCTCACTGATCGTATCGGGGGGAAAAAAGCGATACTTATCGGTGCCACAGGTTCCGCCATCATGAACGGCGTCATGGGCTTGCTGGTTCTGGGCATACTCGAGTGGGGATGGACGCTGAACCTGACACTGGCGTTCTCCGTCACCTATGCCATGAACATGTATTTCCAGAGTTACGGCGCCGTGGCCATCGTGAAAGTGAATTCCTCATGGTTTCATGTGCGCGAACGCGGCGTGTTCGGTGGGATATTCGGCATCCTGATTTCGCTGGGACTGTATTTCGCCTTCGACTGGAGTCAGGCCATCGTCAACTGGACGGAAGCCGCAAATCCGCATCACCCGCAATACTGGCTGGTGTTTTTCGTCCCCGCCGTGATCCTGCTGTTCTGGGTACTGATGGATATTGCTGTCCTGCGCGATACTCCCGGACAGGCGGGATTTGAAGACTTCGACACGGGCGATGCATCCAGCGGAGAAGAAGACGCGCCGTTCGTACTCAAGGATATTCTGCGCCGCATCTTCACGAATCCTGTCATCATAACCGTCGGCATGATCGAACTGTGTACAGGGGTACTGCGCAATGGCGTCATGCACTGGTTCCCGATTTACGCGAATGAGCAGATCGCTGCCGTATCGCAGGTCTCCTCCTGGGAGTTCTGGCTCAACAACTGGGGACTCATGCTGATGATTGCAGGTGCGACCGGCGGCATGCTCGCGGGCTGGATGTCTGACCACCTTTTCGGTTCCCGCCGCGCACCCGTCGCGGGTATTCTCTACAGTGTACTTCTGCTCGCTGTCATCGGTATGGTGTTCGCCCTGTACGGACACCCGCATGTACTCGGCATCCTGGTCTTTGTCATCTCAATCGCCGTGATCGGAACACATGGCATGCTGAGCGGCACTGCGACTATGGATTTCGGTGGACGCAAGGCAGCGGCCACCGCTGTGGGTTTGATTGACGGACTCGTGTATCTCGGCACGGGCATCCAATCACTCTCTCTCGGCTACATCACCAGCAGCAACTGGCAGTACTGGCCCATTTTCCTCATCCCATTCGCCATCGCCGGCATCCTGCTCACAATACGGATTTGGCATGCCATCCCGACGAAGAAAAAGGCCTGATTTCAAATTGCAGATAGCAGATGGCAGATGGCAGATTGCAGATTGCAGATGGCAGATTCATCGTCCCCACGCTCTGCGTGGGGACGCCGAGCTCGAACGCTCTGCGTTCATTGAATTCCAAATCGCCGCGGAGCGGCGGTAATTCACGTCCCCACGCGGAGCGTGGGGACGATGAAAAAAATGGAAAGATGTAAAAATGGAAAGATGGAAAAATGGAAAGATGGCAGATCCGGTATTATTCCATTTTTCGATTTTTCCATCTTTCAATTCACGACGAAGGAGTGATACTATGAAGCCTGATTTTCCGGTAATAATATTGATAGGACGTCCGGCGGCGGGGAAGTCGGAGGTGATTGATTTTCTGAAGAAGACGCCGGTGGAGGAGCGACTGCGTCGTTTCGGTATCGGGGCGTTTGATGAGATCGATGATTTTCCGATGCTGTGGACCTGGTTCGAGGACGATGCGCTGCTCGAGAAGGTAATGGGTAAGCCGCGTATGCATACGGATGCCGATGGATACTTCCTGCACCAGTATCAGTGGGATCTGCTGATTGAACGCATCAGCCTGGAGTATGATAAAAAGCTGCGGGATCCGCAGTATCACGACACACACACTGCGATTCTCGAATTTTCCCGCGGCAGCGAGCATGGCGGGTATCGGAGCGCATTTCAGCATTTGAACGATGCCATCCTGGAGAAGGCCGTGGTGGTGTTTATCCAGGTGCCGTACGAGGAATCACTGCGGAAGAACCGCAAACGCTTCAATCCCGACCGGCCCGATTCCATACTCGAGCACGGACTGCCGGATGCCAAGCTGGAGAAAATGTACCGGGATATCGACTGGGAGGAATTTTCCGCCGCTTCCCCGACCCACCTTGAGATCAAGGGGCACCGGGTGCCTTACGTGGTGTTCGACAATATGCCGAGCAAGACCGATGATCCGGCTCTGCTGGGGCCGGCGCTGGACGATGTGTTTCAGCGCGCACGCGAACTGAAGTAAAATGATAGCGCCCCGGGAAGAACCGGGGCGCTGCATTTCTGTCAGGGAAGGGAATTCGGGGTGGGGAATTGCCAGGCACGTATTACACAGCCGCAGGCTGGAGATCCAGCAGGCGCGCTTCGAGTTGCGCGAGCATTTCCTGCATGCGATTGCGTACCTGCTCACTTTCTTCGCGGATTTCCGGAATGAGCGAGCGGTAGTACTTGATACCCTGCATCAGGTTCTCATGGAAGGTATCGAAGAGGGCGGATTTGCGCTGTGAGAGGCTCTCCATCTGCTCCTTCATCTGGCGGTGCAGGTAATCCACGTACAGCTGCAATTCCTTGATGAAGACATGGGGACGATCGGGATCGGTCATCAGGTTGATGCGGCCATAGATATGATCCACCATCTGTCGCAATGAAGCGATACGCGAGAAGTATGCGAGGTTCGGACCGGGACACACCGACACAGCCTTGCTGAGTTTCGGCATCTCGATGTCTTTTACCGCAAGCGCGGAAATGGTCAGTCCTTCACACAGGCAGGCTTTGTCGACTGCTTTGGCGTATTCCTTCTGATAGGTCTCATCGTCTTCGATACGATCACGCAGGTCACGAATCTTCTTCTTGAGATAGGTGATCGAAGCCGTGCACACTGGCTTGTCCGTGAACTCGGTATTGAAGGTGAGGAATTTCTTGACACAGGGACTCCCGGGCTTACCGGATTCAGCGAGCGCTGCCTTCTCCAAATCCTTGCTGTTTCTGCGGACGTTGTTGAAAGGCACACCGAGTGGTGAAACGTCGCTGAGGTAGAGATCGTCTTCGCCTGCCTTGCTCAGAAGGTCGAGCGTGTCGTGTTCCACATTCATGACTTCGGGAACCAGGAGGAAGGGGCTTCCCCAGCCGATGGATTCCAGGTTGTAGTGACGCAGCAGGAAGCTCTGTTCTTCCGGCGTCCCGACGCCGCCCTGTGCAGTCACTGAGATATTGAGATGCGGAGGAATCGTTTGCGTCCCACGTTTTTCGAGAGCCTTGAGGTATTCGGCATGCTGGTCGGCGAACAGTTCGTCGCGACGATGCCTGAATTCCTCGAGTATCGGTCCCATGAGCAATCCATCCGTCGCAAACGCATGTCCGCCACAGTTGAGTCCTGACTCAATGCGGAATTCGGAAACCCACAGTCCACGCTTGGCCAGGTATTTTCCCTGGATAAGTGCAGAACGGAAATCACTGACCTTGATCGTGATACGTTTGCGTAGAACGCCCTGTTCGTCAGGGAAGAAATCCGGGAAGTTGGAGAGATAGCCGTAGAGTCGGGGATTCATTCCCGCAGAAAACACGACGGAACTCTCAAGGGCACTGTTGGCAAAACCGCGCAGCGCGGCATGGGCGTCGTTGAACTCTGTCGGCTGCGTCTCGCCGCCGGGGAGCTGCTGGGCTGTATCGAGCTTGGTCATGATATTGACATCGATAGCGCCGCTGGTCATGTTCTGCCGCAGCCACTGCTGCAGAAGCAACTTTTTCTCCATATCCTGTTCGGCGAGCATTTCATCGTAGCGACGCTTGAGCAGGGAGGAGTCAGGCAGCATTGTGAAATAGCGCTGCAATTCTTCGTCGGTTTCGAAGGATGCGGTGCGCAGGGCCTGGAAACGTTCCTGCACTTTTCGCTGGATCATATCGAGGTACGCGGTGATGCGGCGTGCGCGGCTGTCCTCGTCCTTTGCTTCAATCGGGGAATATGGAAGACCGTCCTGCTGCATGTAATGCTTCCGCAGCTCTTCGAGCAGAGAGTCGTCGACGAGAGACATCACGGACGATATTCCGAGATGCGCAACCTTCAGCGGGGCATCGACACTGTAGCCGATACCGAGAACGGGGATATGGAATGTATGATCAGTGGCTATGGTCATGAAATATCCAATCGTCAGAATTGAGTAACGCGGCTGGGTCGGCTGCGAGTGCCTATCGGGATAGGCACATTACAACAAGATAAGGCTCAAAAAGACAGGGAGCAATGGTAATCCACGGAACAGTGTGCGAGTCGTGTACCATCAAAACACGTTTACGCGCGTCCTGATTCCCGCATAGACCTCCCTCCCGCGGACAGGACCCCACACGAATGCGGTCTCAAAGCCGCGTTCGAAGGGACGCTGTGCGTTCAGGATGGGGGACTGTTGTCTGAAATCCAGCAGATTCTCCACACCAACGTAAATATCGAGCCAATCCCAACGATGTTGCGCATGCAGATGCACGAGTGAGAAACTCCGGCTCGGTTCCGGTACAGCAGCGGTGGGACCGGGAGTGAGGGGCAGCGACGCAATTGTCGAAGGGAGTGTCTGTTCTCCATGCCATTCGAGCGTCAGAGTGCCCTGCCAGCTCTCATCTTCGGTGGAGAGGTGGAGAACCCCGAGAACGCGATGCAGGGTAGTGAACGGAATGCGCCGTGTTTCACCGTTGATTTCTTCGTAATTGTCGGAGTAGGTATATGCAAGACGGCAGGTAGCGGCTGCGATTTCAGCTGTTGCTTCCAACAGAATATTGTCGGCTGCCGAGGTCCCATCGATATTGCGAAACACCACCAACGATGGATCATCGTCATATTCCGCGACAACCTGCCGCGAAAAGACCGTGCGGTAGGCATCCAGTGAGAGCGTTCCACGAATTTCGCCTGTTGTGTACATATGTGTGAGATTTGCCCCGAAATTGACCGCGCGCTCACGACGAGGATCGCCTTCTATGACGATATCACGCCAGCTGGCGAAGGCTGCGGGGTGTTCGAGGAAGGGACGCGCATTGCGATAGGCGGTTCCGGCCGATGCCCGCACTGTTGTCTCCTCATCGAGGTTGTAGCGCAGCATGGCACGGGGCGTCAGAACTGCGCCGTCGAGGCGGTGGTAGTCGACCCTGGCTCCGGCGACAATTCCCAGCCTGTCTTCAAAGAAGGAAGATGCATTCTCCACGAAAATACCCGGCGAACTGATCAGATCATCATGGTTTCCGGCGTAGCTCTTGCCGTGGGGGTTGCTGCCGAGATCAATGCTGGCATCGAGATTGGAATACTGCCAGGATGCGCCGGCGAGCAGGACCTGGTCGTCGGTCCAGGTACTGGAATATGCAATATCTGCATATCCGCTGTGTTCGATTGCATCGAAAAGGGTTGTACCATACCATGCCTGCTGTTGATGTCGGCTGCCTGCGAGATGCAGCTTGAGCGCCTGCTGCTCACCGAGGGGAAACTCAGTGCGGTTGTAGAATTCGATTCTGCGATTCTGAATCAACTGGCTATATCGTCTGCCGCCACCCAGATCACGTTCCTGCTCAAAATCCATCGATCCACCCAGACGGTCCTCCCAGGTGTATTTCAGTCCGCTGCGCATCAGCAGAGCACCGTCATTCTCATACATCCATTTCGTAAACAGCGAAAATCGATCCGTAAGAGGGGCGTCCATGAACCCGTCACCATTGCGATCGCGTCGTACTCCGCGCCGGATTCCCTGCACGGCGAGCATGCCGCTCCATCGATCCATGCTGCGCATGACATAGGCGTTGTATTGCTGCTCGAGAAAGCTGTTGGTGAATGCGTTGAACAGCAGCGGACGTTCGCCGTCACTTTCATGCAACATGACATTGACCTGACCTGAGAAGGCGTCGCTGCCCTGGATGACGGAATTCGCTCCCTTGCTTACGTATATCCTGTCGATGAACGGACCGGGCAGGAAACTGACACCGAAGCGCGCATTGAGTCCGCTTACCATCTGCGGCACATCGTCAACGAGGACCTGGGTGTATCTGCCATCGAGTCCCAGCATACTCAGCTGTTTTGTGTCCGTGACAATATCCACCGCCTCTGCCTGCACGGTTGCAGTCGTCCCGAAACAGCCCGCCAGGTCGCAGCAGGCGGCATGTTCGAGTTCGTCAGAGGTGATGACTTCCGTTTTCTGCGTCAAAGGAGCAATGTAGGTGTCCGGCGCAGTAGCGGTGATTTCGACTTCCCCGGCACTCCTGGCCTGCGTAAGTGTGATGGTGATTTCTCCCGGGTTCGGCACCACGAGGGTGTCGGCTCTGAACTGCACGTGGCTGACGATCAGCGAGGTGCCCGGGGATTCAGAGTATTGCAGCTGAAACCGCCCCTTCCGGTCGGTGACCGTGCCGCTCCTTGTCCCTGCCCAGTAGACATGTGCTCCCTCGACCGGCTGAATCTCATTATTCAGCTCACCCCGTACGGTACCGGTAACCTGCTGCTGGGAATGAAGAGCTGCCGGGATGAGCAGTGCAAGTAAAATGATGATGGTCGAAGTGCGTTTGCGCACCCGTGCCACGAATGCGTGAGAATACTGCATGGATCTCTCCTTGTGAAAATGGAATGGGAATAAAGATGAGGAGAGATCAGCCGCGAGGGGGCTGCAGGGGGAGAGCAAGGTCGATGGATGTCAGATTCTGATCGCCGAGCAGGAGGAGAGGTGAGGAAGGGAGTACGGTGTGTGCAGTGGCGTCAACGTGCAGGAAAATCAACGCAGCGGATTGACAGCCGCAATCCGTGCAATGCTGATTGTCACAGGGACCGCCGCAATCTTCGCAGGGCGCGGAGGCGGCGTCGCGTGCGGAACGGTTTTCGTGTTTCGCCGACGATGGTTGCTTGTCGTAGTCCTGCACATCGTCCGCGTGGCAGCATGCCTGCGCGTCATCACACATTGCCACAACGGATTGCTGAGTTTCAACGTGCAGCTGCTGAGTTTCAACGTGCAGCTGCTGAGTTTCACCATGCAGTAGCGGTGCTTCACCCTGCAGGGAGGGGGATGCCTGCACGACGCCGAGTCCATTCAAAGGGACAGCGAGAAAAAAAATGAGCATGGCAACTGTTGCGATCTGCATGCGATATGAACTGCGCGTTAGCATTGTCAGGCAACTTACGTCGCATGCTCCCGCGATGCAATGCAAAAGCCTGTTATTATTTGTGTTCATCACTTGACTGCATCCGTCCTATTCCATACATTGAATCCCGACAATCGTCTCTCAAAACTCTTTTCGAGTTTTCCTGAGCTGGACAAAAGAAAAAAGGACATGAAAATAATATTTGCTTCTGTCAGATAAATAGAGTATTATCGGGTTAGAACATGCTTAACCCTTGTTTATGCAGAAGTTGCATAATGGCTGTATCGAGGGGAACGCGCAGAAAGGCAGAAGTAAAAGAAATTGCACTTGATTGATTCTCATAGAGCCGTAGAACCGGCCATGACCCACAATCCCACCATTACCATTACAGGAGAGGTTATGAAACTACCCGCCATGCTTCGTGCGATTGCAGGTATGTTTGTGCTTGCATGCCTCGCTTTTTCACTTAGTGCTTGCGAAGGTCCGGAAGGTCCCGCAGGCGAAGACGGCGTTGCCGGAGCGACGGGGCCTGCAGGTCCTGCCGGTGCGCAGGGTGAAAAAGGCGAGAAAGGCGATCCCGGTGAAGCCGGTACCGCCGGTTGTATCCAGTGCCATGATGTTTCTACCGACGTGAAGGCGAAAGTGCTGCAGTATCAGGCATCGACGCACTTCCTCGGTGGCAACTTCGAGCGCGCGACGTCGTCCTGCGCCGAATGCCATACGCATGAAGGCTTCATCGAGAAGATGGAGACGGGCTCCGTTGCTGCTACGATTGCGAATCCGACTCCGGTCGGCTGCCGCACCTGCCACAATCTTCACAAAGATTACGCACCCAGTGATTATCAGCTGACGACGACGGCCCCTGTGACCTTCCTCGCCAACGAAAGCGAATCCTACGACTTCGGTAACTCCAATCTCTGTGCCAACTGTCACCAGCCGCGTGTCTGGGCGCCGGAAGTCGGTGGTCCGGATGTCGAGATCAGCAGCTCACGTTATGGCCCGCATCACGGTCCGCAGTCAGCCCTGCTCGCCGGTACCGGTGGCTATGAAGTTGCTGGTTCCCTTCCTTACGACAACACCGCCCACACGACGATGATCAGCGATGGCTGCATCACCTGTCATATGGCCGCTGCGTACGGAACGCAGGCCGGTGCGCACACCTGGAAGATGGCGTATGATTATCATGGAAATATTGAAGACAACATGGCCGGTTGCGCAAACTGCCACGGCAGTGCTGAAGACTTCAATATCAATGGCGCCATTGACACCTTTGACAACCTCGCCGCTCAGCTCGAGCAGCTTCTCATTGACAAGGGCGTCCTCACCGAGAGCGGATCGGCCGTTTCTGGTCAGACCGTCTCTGCGGATCTCGCTGGCGCACTGTGGAACTACCGCTTCCTCGTTCTCGAGGATGGTTCGCACGGCGTGCACAATCCCAAGTATGCAAGGGCAATGCTTCAGAACGCTATCGAAGCGATTCAGTAAGCACCTTTCATAGACTATTCGAAAACGTCCCCACGGTTCGTGGGGACGTTTTCTTTTCTGCCCATTAAGAAAGCCCACCTTCAAGCGGAAGGTGGGCTTTTTCATGACCGGCCGGTTTGAGCAGTGATATCGCTTACGCGCAGGCACAGCTTCTGATTCACAGCCTCGCTTCGCGAAAACCAGTTGCTTGCGGATATCAGCCGAGCTGTTTGCGGATGCTTTCGAGTTCGGCGATGGCCGCAGAAAAATTGTCGATCAGGCGATCGATGACGCTTCCGAGTTGCGAGGCATTTACAGGGACGTAATCATTATTGATGATGCTACCTCTCTGTGCGGGTACAGACCTCGTTGCAGCAGCTGCACGCGGTGTGCGAGTGGGAGATTTGGGGGCAGAAGCTGTCGGTTGGACTTTCCCCGTGCCGGCTTTTTTCCCGGCCTTTCTTCCGCGGGTCGGCGCCTCAACCAGTCCTTTGTCAACACGCGCCTTGAAATCGGCAACGCGTTGATACACTTTGTCTGTCACCCGCGTCGCCTTCCTGTTCTTGATATTGCCCAGTGTGATCTGGTTGACGGTGGATTCCCGCGAGATTGCGGCAACCGTCCATCCTGCATCCATCAAATCCGTCAGATGCTGTGTGACGAGTTCAAGTTTGTCCTGTGTCATGCGGTGTTCCCTGCATATTGTGAAATAATACTTCGATTACTTTCAGGTAAAGGGTCCCGTGGGACCGGTATCCAATATACGTGTTTCCCTTGCATGGGGCCATATTCTGCTGCGCTTTACGGGGGCAGGGACATAAAAACCCGGTCCAGAGGACCGGGTTGAAGCGGAAGTCTATCCTGAGCCAAGGGTATTCTGCCGCTGTCTATGATTATGGGGACAGCATTCCTCGTGGGGAGCCGCGACTGCCTGCAGGTAGCTATACCGTGCACGGACAGCAATACCGAGAGCGGACAGTGTACTGTGTGCTGCTGATTCATGCTCAGAGGGAAAATACTTCCCCGCGCGCGGCGAATCAGTGACTTTAGTCACAAAAGCTCATTTCTTTTCTTCATTTCCCTGCGATCGAGAATGCGGATTTCTCCTCGCGCAAGTGACAGCAATCCATCACGTTCGAATTCCTTGAGATGCCGGCTGACAACTTCACGCGCACTGCCTACTTCATTGGCAAGTTCCTGATGCGTGATGGTGAGTACGGGCTGCGCATCACTGGTCTGTTCGAGCAGCGCATCGAGCAAGCGAAGTTCGACGCGGCGAAACAGCATGTCGTCAACGAGTCCTATCACATTATTCAACGTCCTGCTCAGATAGCCGATCACGTAATCGCGCCAGAAATCCTCCCGTGCCGTCCAGTCGCGGAACACATCTGCCGGCACCAGCCAGACCTCACTGTCCTCCTCCACGACGGCATGCGCGGGAAACATGGAGGTTTTCATCAAACAGGTCAGCGTGAGAATACAACTCTCACCTTCGCGTATGCGATAGAGTGTGACTTCGTGTCCCTGCCTGCTGAGTTTGAACACGCGAATCATTCCCGTCTTGACGATGGGAAAATGATGGCAGGCGTCCCCCTCGCGGCTGAGTTCTGTTCCTGCAGGGATGCTCTGGAGAATGGCATGCTTCTCGAAGGATGAATGTACGGCTTCGGAAGCCTGGGCCAGGAGTGGAATATCAGGCTGCATGAAATGCGACGGTTATTGTTTGACGGCTGATACATTATAAGACATTTCATGTCGCTTATCCACCGTCACTCCCAAAATGCTCGAGAAGGATCCCGGACAGCGACCGCCTGGCGTGTTCTGAGCGAAGGGGGGGAAGCTTTTGCGTTGCACCGGGGACGATTTTCCCGCTCCTTGCTGTTATACTCATACGAACAACGATGGAGTAGCACACAATGCGTACTATTGTTCTCGCTGTCGCCCTGTTCTGCTTCCCGTTCTGGACGGGTTGCGGAAACAACAGCGGTGCTGATCAGGCGGCAACATCTGAGATGACATCAACAGGCAATTCGGAAGAAATGAGGAATACAGCTATGCAGAATACAGAGGATCTGCCGACTGCAGACGACGGAATACAGCAGGAGGCGAGTGGTATCAAGGATACGGCGACCTTCGGCGGTGGCTGTTTCTGGTGCATTGAGGCAATTTTCGAGCAGCTCGACGGAGTGGAGTCCGTCACTGCCGGGTACGCCGGGGGCTCGGTGCCGAATCCCACGTATCAGGCGGTGTGCAGCGGGGAAACCGGTCATGCCGAGGTGGCGCAGATCGTGTTCGATACCGGACTGATCAGCTATGCCGAACTGCTGGAAATGTTCTGGCAGGCACACGATCCTACAACGCTGAACCGCCAGGGTGCGGATGTCGGAACACAATACCGCTCTGCCATATTCTACAATGATGAAGAGCAGCATGAAATCGCGGAAAAATCGAAAAAAGCTGCGCAGGAGTATTTCGACGATCCCATCGTGACGGAAATAGCGCCGCTCGACCGTTTCTGGCCGGCGGAGAATTATCACCAGGATTACTACCGCAACAACCGGCGCGCACCGTATTGCCAGGCGGTCATCGCCCCGAAACTGCGCAAGCTGAAACTCGATGATTGACCTGTGCTTCGGACCGCGGGACGGAGTACCACCGCAACGCTGAATTTCAGGACCATATACAACAAGGGCTGCCCAAACTGCGGGCAGCCCTTGTTGTCTTGTTAGGGGAATTGGTTATTTCATCAACGTCATGCGTCTGGTCTGGAGCACCTCGCCGCTCTTGAGACGGGCGAAGTAGAGACCGGACGGAAGTCCCGTCGCATCGAAGTTGACGGAGTAGCTTCCTGCGTCATGCATGCCCTCGGCCAGCGTTGCGATTTCGCGTCCGAGAAGGTTGTACACGCGTAGCGTGACATCGGTACGTTCCGGGAGATCGAAGCGCAGGGTGGTCGAAGGATTGAAGGGGTTCGGATAGTTCTGATACAGGCGCACCGTGGCAGGCAGGGAAGGACTATCGTCCACTGCAGTGACGGAGCTGCGCTGCGCGGCGATGTTTGCCTTGCCGCTCGCATCGTCCACTGTTGTCTGCTGACCGGAATTGTCGAACAGCACTTCCGAAACCATGACATCAAGGCTTCCGTTGGTCGTGTTCTGCATCAGGTAGCTGCCATCGCCGCCAGTGACGGTGAAGAAGACATTACCTTCGGCATCCATGCCATAGATCCATGCATCGGCCAGCGCATTGCCGGTCGAGGCATCGGTGACGACACCGCTGACCTCAGCCATACCGGTTTCGGACACAGGGTCGAGCATGAAGGTCATGCTGCCTGTTGCACCTTCCCAGCGGCTTTCCTTCCAGTTCATGGTACCGCCGGCATACTGTCCGACATACCCGATCGCGCGGGTACGGATGATGGCGTTTTCCCAGGCCTGGAATTCAAAATGCCCCTGGATGTTGGTGGTCGTGGTCAGACGCATGCCGTTGACGGGGTTGATGGCTTCGACGAGCACGTACTGCGGTACCGAGCTGTTGCCCCGCGCGAAGACGTAACCGCGGAAGATTCGCGGACCAACAGGTGAAGTCGCCAGGGCCATGTCGATGCCGGTCACTGCTGAAGGAGCGCTGACCGTGACAGGGGTCGCAGTGCTGGGACTGGTTGCGTCATCATAGAATTCACCGAGATGACCGGGTCCGGCCGCGAAGACGATGTAACTGTCGGAACGGAGTCCTTCAATCGTGTAATCACCATTGGCATCCGTGCGGGCCGCGCGTTCAAAGCGCATGTTGCTGCCGCGTACGAAGACGACGGCATGGGGGAGGGGATCGCCGGTGTCTTCATCCGTGATTGTGCCACTGATACTTCCGCCAGCGTCGAGTGCAAAGTCAATGCCCGACACGGTCTGGTTGCTGACCGTTACGGAGGTGGCATTGCTCATATCGGCTGCATCGTCATAGTACTCTGGAAGATAGTGCTGCGCCTCTGCGCGGACGATGTAATCTGCAGGGGGGAGTCCATCGATGACATAGCTGCCATCTGCTGCCGTACGTGCAGTGCCGAAATTGTGCGGCACATTTCCGGCGGGCGTAATGCGGACGTTGGACCAGGCGCGCACAATGGCGTCCTGAATTCCGTTGCCTGCGGCGTCTTTCACCACACCGGTAATCGAGCCACCGAACTTGTCGAGTGCGAAATCGATGCCGGTGACAGAGCCGCTCTGCGTGACGGTGACGGCTGTGGCCTGGGCGATATCGGTGACATCATCATACCATTCGGCACCATAACCCGTGGCGCTGCAATGGACCATGAACGTGCCAGGATGCGTGGCAAGGTGGTAGTTGCCATTGGCGTCGGTGTACGCAAATGCGCGGGAATTGGGTCCGTCGAGCACGATCAGTGCATGCTCAATCGGAGCACCGGTCGCAGCGTCGGTGACCGTGCCATCGATGCCCGGGAGCATATCCAGCCCGAAATTGATACCACTGGTGGTTTGACCGTCGATGACCGAAACCTTGGTGGCGAGTGTCAGGTCCGTCTCGTCATCATAGTATTCCATGACATAGCCGTCTTTGACAGCCTGCACATACCAGTCGCCCGTGGCCAGTCCGGTGATGCGATACTCGCCGTTCGCGTCGGTCCGGCTGAACGCACCTGCGTTGCTTCCGGATGGCGTACGATGATTCGGATCGCCGAACGCGCTCATCGCAGCGCCTTCGATGGGATTGCCGTTGGCATCTTTCACGGTACCGGTAATCACACCGCCTTCACCCAGCGTGAAATCGATACCCGTTTCGGCCGTGTTGTTCGCATCGAGAGTGAGGGAAGTTGCCTGGGAGGCATCCGCGACGTTGTCGTAATACTCGGTCACGAGTCCCTGCATCATGGCATGCACGATAAAGGTGCCTGCGGGCACGTCGATGCTGTAGCTGCCGTCCACCGCACTGCGCGCGGAGAGCCAGCGAAGCATCGGACCGCTTTGCATTTCAGCAAAGATCGTGGCGCCTTCGATGGGATTGCTGTTATTGTCGTACACCGTTCCGGAGATGGTGTAGACAGGATCCGGCTGACGCTCATTCAGTCCGAAATCGATGCCCGAGGCCGTACCGGCATTTGCGATGGTGACGGGATCTGCATTCGCGGGATCCGTTTCGCCATCGTAGTACTGCTGGACGTAATTCTGTTCCATCGCCATGACGATATAGTCGTCATCCACCAGGCCCTTGATTTCATAGTGCCCCTGTGCATCGGTACGGGCATGGAATCCGGCAGTGCTGCCATTGGGCGGAATGCGGTTCCCGTCGGGACCCGCAAACACGATGGCGCCTTCGATCGGCGCGTTCGTGGCGGCGTCGTAGACCGTACCGGAAATACTGCCGCCTGTGCTCAGGACGAAGTCGATATCATCGATAGTCGTTACGTTGGGATCCGTCACATACGTTGTTGCCTTGTCACGGGTCAGGGCATCGTCATGGTACTCAGGGATGTACCCGTACGCCTCGGCGTAGACGATATAACTGCCTGCGGGAACGTCCACGCTGTAATCGCCGTGCGCGTCGGTTTTCCCCGTTACGAGGAAGGGAAGCATGCCGACACTCATCACCGACACTTCGGCGTCCTGTATCGGTCCGTTAACGTCGCTGACGTTGCCGGAGAATGTATGCGTCGAGGCCCCGAGTCCGAGGACAATTGCAACATCGGCAGTCAGTGTGACATTATTTACCGTGGCCGTTGCAGTGACGACACCGCGGGGCGCGCCGTTCTGCGCTGCGGCGGTGAGAAGACCGTTGCCGTCAATACTGCCGAATGCCTGGGGATCCAGGCTCCAGCTGAGCTGCCCGATCTGTACCTCCTGGCGTCCCGCCGCCGTGAACTCGTAAGCCTTGGCGGTGAACTGAATCTGTTCGCCCGGCTTGACCGTCAGGGGTCCCGCAGGTGTGTGGGACGGACTGATCTCCAGCATCATACGCGTATTCTGAGCCAGAGCCAGAGAAGTCGAACACAGCAGAATTGCGAGGATGAGTGGTAATCTTCCTCTCATGGTGTTCCTCCGTTGTTATGAAGAATGAATGATTTGCCGCTGCATATGTGATAATGACAATATAAGTCCGTGAATTGTTACATGCCGGGAAGGGAAAGCTGCAGTTTCCCTACAATTTTTTCATGTGGCGTTAAGTCTCTGTTAATGTTCGCACTGTAAGTTGTCATTGTTCGCTGCGATGTGGTGACGTGGCGGACATTCGTAAGAGGAGAGAACAACACAAGGGCGAACGTCATGCTTCGCTACACATATCGAGAACTCACAACTTTTTCGCTCGTCATGCTGCTCATGATGTGGGCGTTTTACCTGCTCGATTCCGTGCATACACGCTGGGTCGAAGGCAGGGTGCGCGCGCATGTCGCCGAGCAGCTGGTGCAGCGCGGCGTAAGGCTCAGCAACACGCTGAACGGCAAGATTTCCCTGCTGTACGGCATGCGAAGTTTCGTGGAAATTGATCCTTCCGAGGCTCGTCTCGAGAGGGAATTCCCGTATATCGCGGCCACGTTGCGCGGAAATTCAGGTGGCATCCGCTGCCTGCAGCTCGTGCACGATGGCGTCATCAGCCATGTCTGGCCGGAAGAAGGCAACGAAGCCGTGATTGGTTACGATCTGCTTGCCGATCCGCGTCCCTCGGTTCCCCGTACCATTCGCAAAGCCATGGCCTCGGACGGTGTTACCTTCAACGGTCCCCTCGAACTCAAGCAGGGAGGCCGCGGGCTCATCGCACGTCTGCCTATTCAGAAGAATGGAGAGACCTGGGGACTGGCTGCAGTGGTGATTGATCTTGAGCAGCTCATGCTGGAAGCGGAGGTTACATCCCGGCTCGGGAGTATGCTCGTATCAGTACGTGATCCGGACAAAAACATTTTTTACGGCGACCCCGAAGTTTTTAAATCCGCTCCTGCCGTGCAGCGCATTCCACTCATAGATGGATTCTGGGAACTCGCTGCGGTGCCTTCTATCGGCTGGTCTGCTTCCGTCAGCGATCAGGTCAATGCCTTCCGCATTGCGGGAGGAATCATCATTCTGCTCCTGCTCAGCCTCTTCGTCGTCTCGACGCGCAACAAATACGTGCTCAGTCGCCTTGTCGAGAGCCGGACGGGGGAACTGCGCACTCTCAACACCGAGCTGCAGCAGGAAATCGATGCGCGCAAACGCACCGAGAAGGACCTTATCACCGCCCGCGACAAGGCGGAACATTCGGAACGACTCAAGGATGCCTTCATCAGCAGTATGTCGCATGAAATTCGCACGCCGCTGCATGTCATTCTGGGGTATGTCGAACTGCTGCGGGCGCCGGATGAAGAAATCGGGCATGATAAGGATGCCTACATCGACAGCATGCGCAATGCCGGTGGCAGATTGATGCGGACCGTGGAGGAAGTGCTGCATATCTCCAGTCTCCGTGCCGGCACCTTCCAGCTGAGCAGGGAGGACATTGATATCGTTCGCAAAACGAAAGATGTCATGCAGAATTATCATCAGGCAGCCTCAGACCGTGGACTGGGACTGGTATTCCGTTCACGACTCTTGCGTGCAAACGTACATGCCGACAGGTACTGCGTTGACCAGATACTGCACAACCTGCTTGACAATGCCATCAAATACACCGAAAAAGGCAATGTCGAAGTTTCCATTGACGGAAACAGCAATTCCTGTACCCTGCAGGTGAAAGATTCCGGTATCGGGATTTCCGAGGAATATCTGAAACACGCATTCGACGTGTTTTCCCAGGAACAGATTGGTTATTCGCGTCCCTATGAAGGTATCGGACTGGGACTGGCGCTGACGAGAGAATACATCCAGCTCCACGGCGGTGAAATCGACGTACACAGCGAAAAAGGCGTCGGATCAGTGTTCACCGTTACGCTTCCTGCGACGGCAACAACACAGCATGCCATTCCGGAAGAGGAATGGAAGAAAAGCCGTCCCACGGTCGAAGCGCCCTCACTCAGACTCATCCGGGATGCTGCCAATGTGGCCTGATCCCATGGAATGACAGGCAATACCGTACGATTCCCTCCTCACACACGAGGGCAGAAAGCCGCATGCAACCATTCATGGTTCCGCGGCTTTCTGCTTTTATTTTGAAAATCATCGGTGTCCCGTTTCGGAACAGTGCGCGGCTGCGTATATTGCATGCACGAATTTCAGCCGTATATACAAGAAAATATGCCGGACACTCAGCCATTTTTCATCGCCACTATCGACGAGGACGCCGCAACAGTGCGATTGTTGCAGCGCACGCTCGGCAGCGGGGAGGGGTATCAGCTTCGTGCGTATCCGACTGCTGCACGCTTTGTAGAACATATGCAGGAGGACGGCAGTGCGTGTCCTTCCGCAATCCTCCTTGCGTTGACAGGGGAAGGCATTGCACCGTTGTCAGATGTTTCGCGGGTACAGAAGTGCTGCGCATCCGTCCCATTGATCATCCTCACTGACACGCAGCACCGCGAAACAGCCTACGAAGCGCTTCGCAGGGGTGCGGCAGACTATTTTTCGCGTCCCATCGACGTCCGCAGGCTCAGTCACGTACTTCCGCGTATGATCGCGCGTTCCTCATTAGCTTCCAGCCGCGAGAGCACAAAGACAATGACCATGGACGAAGTGAAACAGGCCGCCGTTCGGCAGGCGCTCCGCAGCAGTCGGGGGAATGTCCGTGAAGCCGCCCGCCTGCTCGGCATCGGACGCACGACGATGTATACACTAATGGACCGCTATGGCATCGAAGCGGATCGCACATTAAACCCGAGGGTGTAACTTTATACCTCATAAGGTGTTATGTATTCACGCTCACGCTGATTTCCCATTTCTCCCTCAATCATGTCGCCCGAGCTTCCCGGGCCCGCAAACACAAGGGTGTGCCATGCAGATCAACAGATACGTTCTTCTCCTCCTGTTTTTCGGAATATTTCTCCTTTCCTGTTCAGACGATTCGACGAACGAGCCGGCAACAGTAAGCGTGTCCGGCGTCGTGAAGAAAGCGGGAGGCAGCGATGTTATCACCGGGGCGAAGGTGACTGCAAGTCGGCACGACAACAGTGAAGTGCTCGGCAGTGCGGTGACCGACGGCGAAGGTTCATTTACCATCTCGGGTCTCCCGCAGGTCGTGATGGACCTCCTCGTGGAAGCGGATGGATACTCTCCGGTGCTTTTCAGCGCCATGGATCCTTCCACGACAACGGAAGATCTTTCCGCGATGTCCGTGCAGATGACAGCGGTGGACAGCTGCTGCAGTGGGGTGTTCATTCTGCATGTCAAGAATACCGCAGGAGAAAAGCTGCAGAACATTCCCGTCGTGATCAAGAAGGATGGCGTCATCGTACAGGATCCGCGTACCGATGAGAATGGGAAAGCCGTCGAGGACGGATTGTGTCCAGGCGTCTATACGTTCCGTATCGCCACCGAGACTTACAAAGTGTACGAAGGGACATTCACCATCAATACCAGCTGTGAGCCCGTGGAAATGACCGCAGTGCTGGAGCCGAAGGCTGAAGTGTGCTGCGACGGGAAGCTTACCGTGACCGTCAAGGACCCGCAGGGGCAGTTCATCATGGGGGCCACAGTCCGACTCTGGAAAAACGGCGTGAAGATTGCGGAAACCACGACCAGCGGCAACGGTATCGCCGTATTCGAAGATCTCTGCGGCGGAAAGTATGGCGTCGGTATTGTCAAGGAAGGCTGGACGGGAAGGGAGTTCAATTTCAATATCAACGAGAGCTGCGACCCTGTTTCCGAAACCGTGGTGATGGAGCAGGTGGGTTGCTGCCAGGGCGTGTTTACGCTCATCGTGCGTGACGCCAACAACAATCCCGTGCAGAATGCCAAGGTGCTCGTACGCAAGGGCTCGCAGGTGATCGAGGATCCCCGCACCGATGCGAACGGGAAAATCATCGTCGATGGACTCTGCAAGGGTGAGTACAACTACCGTGTTTCGAAAGAAGGATACAAGGTGGTTGAAGGGGTGTTCGCCATCAATGAAAATTGCGATCCGGTCACAAAGGAAGTGACGCTGGAGTCTGTCACCCCGGAATGCTGCAGCGGCGTGCTGACCGTCACCGCACTCGATCCGCAGAGTCAGCCCATTGCCGGCGCCACCGTTCGTCTCTGGCACAACGGCGCAATGCTCCGTTCGGCACAGACGAATGCCAGTGGGATTGCAGTATTCGACAGTCTCTGTACCGGTGGATATGGCGTTGATGTGTCAAAGGATGGCTGGACGGAACGTGAGTTCGAAATTGGTATCGGCGAAAACTGCGAGCCCGTTGCAAAAACGGTGGTCATGGAACAGCAGCCCTGTTGTGAAGGCGTGCTCACGCTGGTCGTGCGCGACGGCAACAACAATCCTGTGCAGAACGCCAAAGTGCTGGTGCGTAAGGGATCGCAGGTTATCGAGGATCCTCGTACCGACGCCAACGGGAAAATCATCGTTGACGGACTCTGCAAGGGCGAATACAATTACCGCGTGTCGAAGGAAGGCTACAAGGTCGTCGAAGGAGAATTCAGCATCAACAGCAGTTGCGATCCGGTGACGAAGGAAGTGATCCTTGAAACCGAATCGGTCTGCTGCAGTGGCGTGCTGACGGTTACCGCAGTCGATTCCTCATCGACACCAGTGCAGGGCGCAACCGTCAAGCTCTGGAAAAACGGCGTGGTCATTGAGAGCACGCAGACCGGTCCGAATGGCCAAGCGGTGTTCGACGGGCTCTGCAAGGGAGAATACGGCGTTGACGTTATGAAGAGCGGATTCAATAACCGTGAATTCGGCTTTGCCATCAATGCGAACTGCGACCCCTATAACAAGACGGTGGAACTCATCCCGTAACCATGCACACCTGATGAAGGAGTTCCCCGCAACTTCCTGATCATGACAACAGAATCCCGGCAGTGTCTGCATGCTGCCGGGATTTTTTTATGCAGAATCTGCATATCCATCTCGGTGTTCTGCGCGAATCGAGAGGAAAATCCCGTTTGAAATGACTGGATACGGGGCAGGTTATGCAGAAACTGCATATTTTTTCTCTCTAATCGAGAAATTTTTCGTGATTGTTTGGATAGGTTGCACTCGAATGATAATTTGCACTATGAAAATCTCTTAATCTGAGATTGAGCTGATAAACAGTGAGTTACTTTGAGAGGTAATTGGATGTCAGAAAACCTGGAATCGGTCATCAAGACGATCTGCGAAGGGCTCGGAAACGACGCGACCCGGATGATGGATATCGTTCGGGAAGTACAGGAGACCTTCGGCAGCGTGAACGATGATGCGATGGATCTCATCGCGGCGCAGGTGCAGACACCTCGCGTCGAGGTCGAGAGCGTGGTTTCTTTCTACGCGTTCCTGACCAAAAAACAGAATGGCAGTGTCGTCATACGCCTATGCGACGACATCATCGACCGCATGTTCGGCTTTGAGCGGATCAAGCAGTCCTTCACCGAGGCTCTCGGTATCGAAGTGGGAGAGACCACGGAGGACGGACGATTCACGCTCGAGACCACGCCATGCATCGGCATGTGCGATCAGGCTCCCGCCGTGATGGTCAACGAAGAAATCTTCACGGAAGTGTCGCGTGACACCGTGCATGATATTGTCGAACAGCTGAAGGAAGGTGTCGCTCCGGAACGGATTCGTCGGCGCCTTGGTGACGGCAACAATTCGAGTCCCCTCGTCGGTGCCGCGGTAGCGAACAACATTCGCAAGGAAGGCGAAGTCATCTTTGCTCCGCTCGAGTGTGGACGCGCACTGAAGAAAGCGTTGGCCATGAGTCCGAATGAAGTCATTCGTGACATCAAGACGGCGCGTCTGCGCGGCCGTGGCGGCGCAGGTTTCCCTGCCGGTATGAAATGGGATTTCACGCGCGCTGCGAAGGGCGAAAAAAAGTTCGTCATCTGCAACGCCGACGAAGGGGAGCCGGGTACGTTCAAGGATCGCGTAATCCTTACCGAACGTCCCGAGCTGTTGATTGAAGGAATGGCCATCGCCGGTTACGCCATCGGCGCACAGGAAGGCATCATTTACCTTCGAGGCGAATACGCATACCTGCGTCCTTTCCTCGAGGATATGCTGCAGAAAGCCCGCAACACGGGCATGCTCGGTGAGAAAGTTTTCGGCAACGAGAAATATTCCTTTGACATTCGCATCCAGATGGGCGCAGGCGCCTATGTCTGTGGTGAGGAAACCGCACTGATCAGTTCATGTGAAGGACTGCGCGGTGATCCCAAGAATCGTCCGCCGTTCCCGGCACAGAAGGGCTATCTCGGGCATCCGACGTCCGTCAACAACGTGGAAACCTTCTGCTGTGTGGCACGCATCCTGGATCAGGGCGCGGGCTGGTTCTCGCAGATCGGTTCCAAGGGAAGTACCGGCACCAAGCTGCTGAGCATCTCCGGCGACTGCCGTCGTCCGGGAGTGTACGAAGTTCCCTTCGGCATCACCATGAATGAAGTCCTGGAAATGGCCGGTGGCGCAGGAGCCACGGCGGTGCAGGTCGGCGGTCCGAGCGGAAGTCTGATCGGGCCTGAAGACTTCACTCGCACGATCTGTTACGACGATCTGGCCACGGGCGGCGCGCTGATGATATTCGGTCCCAACCGCAACGTGCTCGAGATCGCGGAATATTTCATGGACTTCTTCATCGATGAGAGCTGCGGCTACTGCACACCCTGCCGTGTCGGCAACGTGCTGCTGAAGGAGCGTCTCCAGAAGATCATGGAAGGAAAGGGTGAGCCCGCCGATCTGCAGTACCTTGAGGATCTCGGCAAAGTCGTGAAATCCACGAGCCGCTGCGGACTCGGTCAGACCTCTCCGAATCCGGTGCTGACGACACTGAAAAACTTCCGTTCGGCATACGACGCGCTGGTCAAGGAAGATCAGCCCTTCCAGCCGACCTTTGATATCCAGAAGGCATTGGGCGACGCCAAGCGTATTGCGGGCCGACCCTCCATGCACTTCGCCGAATAACACGCAATTGAACGAAATCGGAATACAATCATGAGTGAGAACACCATCACGTTCGAAATTGACGGCGTAGAAGTGCAGGGAACGGCCGGGCAGACCATTATGCAGGCCGCCGATGCCGCGGGCATTTATATCCCGCGCCTCTGTGCTTTTGACGGACTGCTGCCATATGGCAGCTGCCGCGTCTGTACGGTGAAGGTCAACGGACGCTTTCAGTCTGCCTGCACCCAGCCGATCGCAGCCGACATCATCGTAGAAAACGACACGGAAGAACTGCTCGAGTTCCGCCGCAACCTGGTAGACATGCTGTTCGTGGAAGGAAACCACTTCTGCATGTTCTGTGAGAAGAGCGGGAACTGCGAACTGCAGGCGCTGGCCTACAGGCTCGGCATCACCGCGCCGAAATATCCGTACATGTTCCCGGCCGACCGCAATGTGGATGCATCGCATCCCGCCGTGTTCATCGACCACAACCGCTGCATTCTCTGCGCCCGCTGCGTGCGCGCCTCGCGCGACCTCGACGGGAAGAATGTCTTCCAGTTCGTGGGCCGCGGACACGAGAAGCGTATCGCGTTCAATTCACGCGCACGTCTTGTGGATACGGATCTCGACGCAAGCGACAAGGCGATTGACGTTTGTCCCGTCGGTGCCATCCTGCGCAAGCATGAAGGCTACGCGACGCCCGTCGGCAAACGCCAGTACGACCACGCGCCCATCGGTGCGGACATCGAAGCAAACAAACATTGACCAAGGAGCAGGAACACATCATGGCCAAGCCAAAAGTTGCAACCACGTCCCTGGCCGGATGCTTCGGATGTCACATGTCCATTCTCGACATCGACGACCGCATCCTCGACCTCGTGGAAATCATAGACTTCGACAAGTCTCCCATTAACGATATCAAGGAGTTCACCGGCGAATGCCTCGTTGGCATCGTCGAAGGCGGCTGTGCGAACGAGGAAAACGTTCGCGTGCTGCAGGACTTCCGCAAGCATTGCAAGATCCTCATTTCCCTCGGTGACTGCGCGATCAACGGCGGACTCCCCGCCATGCGCAATACCATCCCGCTGAAGGAATGTCTTGATGAGGCATATCTCAACGGTCCCTCCGTGCACAACAGTACAGGGAAAATTCCTAACGATCCGGAAATCCCCCTGTTGCTCGACAAGGTGTATCCCTGCCACGAAGTGGTGAAAGTGGATTATCACCTGCCCGGGTGTCCGCCATCCGCAGAAACCATCTGGCAGGCGCTCACCGCGCTGCTGACGGACAAGCCGCTGGAACTGCCGTACGAACTGATCAAATACGACTAATCCCTCGGGATGACACGTGAAAGGAAAAGGAGATAATAACGTGCAAGATACACAAGATCTCAGGCGGGTCGTCATTGAACCCGTGACCCGTGTCGAAGGACACGGGAAGGTGACCATCCTGCTCGATGAGCAGAACAAGGTCAAACAGGCGCGGCTCCATATCGTGGAGTTCCGCGGTTTTGAGCGCTTTATCCAGGGACGTCCCTACACCGAAGCGCCCGTGCTCGTGCAGCGTCTGTGCGGCATCTGTCCCGTCAGCCATCACCTCGCCGCAGCGAAGGCGATGGACCTCGTGGTAGGTGTCGACAAATTGACGCCGACGGCGGAGAAGATGCGCCGGCTGATGCATTACGGACAGATGTTCCAGTCGCACAGTCTGCATTTCTTCCATCTCGCATCACCGGACCTGCTGTTCGGCTTCGACGCCGACGTCGCCATTCGCAACGTCATCGGCGTCGCCGCCAAGCACAGAGACCTCGCGGTGCAGGGTGTGATGATGCGCAAGTATGGCCAGGAAATCATCAAGGCCACGGCAGGAAAGAAAATCCACGGTACCGGTGCCATTCCGGGCGGTATCAACAAGAATCTTTCGATCGAGGAACGCGACAGTTTCCTGAAAGACATCGATCAGATGACGGAATGGTCACGCGGCGCACTCAAGATTGCGAAGGATTACACAGTGGAGAATCTCGAAGCTGTGGCGCCGTTCGGCTCCTTCGATTCGAATCATCTCTCGCTCATCCGTGAAGACGGTGCCATGGATCTCTACCATGGAAACCTGCGCGCCATCGACGCACAGGGCGGGAAGATTTTCGACCAGGTCGACTATCAGAACTACCTCGACTATATCGCGGAAGACGTCCGTGACTGGTCATACATGAAGTTCCCCTTCATCAAATCGCTCGGCGTGGATGATGGCTGGTACCGCGTGGGTCCCCTCGCACGCGTCAACGCCTGTGATTTCATCGACACTCCCGAAGCGGAAGCCGCCCGGAAGGAATTCATGGCGGTGACCGACGGAAAGCCGAACAATCTGACCATGGCCTATCACTGGGCACGCATGATCGAGACGCTGCATTCCATCGAGAAAATCCGCGAATTGCTCGAGGATCCCGATCTGCAGGGCACCGATCTTGTGGTCAAGGGCGATCGTCGTCCCGAGGGCGTGGGTCTGATCGAAGCGCCGCGCGGTACGCTGTTCCATCACTACCGTGTCAACGAAAACGACCAGGTCGAGATGGCCAATCTCATCGTATCGACAACGTCGAACAACGAGCCCATGAACAGGGCAGTGTCCAAGGTCGCCATGGATCATATTTCCGGTAAGGCGGAAATCACCGAGGGACTGCTCAATCACATTGAAGTCGCCATTCGCGCATACGATCCCTGCCTGTCCTGCGCCACCCACGCACTGGGCAAAATGCCGCTGGTCGTGCGCCTGGTCGATGCCGAAGGTAACGAGGTTGCGAAGAAGAGTACCTGATGAGTGAAGCGCGCACAATTCTGTTGATCGGTTTCGGCAATCCGGGCCGGCTCGATGACGGACTCGGTCCCGCCCTCGCCGCTGAGGTGGAAGGCTGGCCAATGTCTCATGTCACAGTCGACTCTGACTACCAGCTGACCGTGGAAGATGCCAGTGATGTCGCGAAGCACGATATCGTGATCTTTGCGGATGCGTCGACCAGCGGGAAGGAACCGTATTACGTGGAAGCCATTGAACCCAAGGCCGCCTTGAGTTTTTCGAGTCACAGCGTCGAACCCGCCGTGCTGCTGCACCTTGCACAGACACTGTTCGAGGCAAAGACACGTGGCTACATCCTTGGCATTCGCGGATATGAATTCAACGAATTTGGCGAACGTCTGTCACCGGCAGCGCAGGAAAATCTTGATCACGCGCTGCAATACATCAGAATGGTACTCGAGGATCCACAGCTGCTCGAACAGACGAGCGGCGAAGCCAACTGATCCTTCGCAGGAAACCGCATGCGAATACACGAGATTTCATCATATGGAGATGCACAATGAATGACGGCAAACACGTGGTCCTGTACCTGGACGACGATCAGGACATGCTCGACGCGGTGCGCATCATTCTCGAAGCCAATGACTACGAGATGGTCGAAGCGCACAGTGCCGAGGAAGGACTGCAGGTGTACAAGGACACCAATCCCGATTTCCTTCTCGTCGACCTCATGATGGAGGAAGTGGACGCCGGAACCAACTTCGCCAAGGAGATGAAAGTCCTCGGCAATACGGCCCCGGTGTTCATGCTCAGCTCCGTCGGAGACAGTCTCGACGACAACACCGACTACAGGGAACTCGGCCTCGATGGCGTGTTCCAGAAACCCATACATCCGAAAACACTTCTCTCCATCCTGAAAAAGAAGCTGGGATAGTGGAGTGATGGTCTGAACGGATCCTCACCAGGATGGATTGAATGCAAAGGGGCAGGCCCGTTCGGGCCTGCCCCTTTGCCATGGAATGATGGAATGATGGAAGGATGGAAAAATGGAAACATCCATCGTCCCCACGCTCTGCGTGGGGACGCGTATCCTGAACGCTCTGCGTTCATGCAACCCATGAATCGCCGCAGAGCGGCGGTTTCGTACGTCCCCACGCAGAGCGTGGGGACGATGAACGATGAAGCTCTGCGTGAGGACGATGATTATTAACAATCGTCGCTAGTCGAAGGTCCACTCGCCTGTTCGTTTCAGTTTTTCATCCAGCTTGTGCTCGATGAGCCAGTCACGGGTTTCTTCGCGGTTGCGGCGGACGTAGGGGAGATCGCTTCGATTCGCAAGTTCATTGGCGAGTATGGAGACGACTCCCGCAACCTCACTGAGGTATTTGCGGTTGACGAGGTCGAAGGTGTCGCCGAAGTCATGGTAGGTTTCTACCATGTGCTTGTCGAGGTGTCCCAGAGGGGTAATGGCGGGAATACCCGCGAGCATGAACGGGGCATGATCGCTTGCGGTCCAGGGCGTGCTGATCACGCCGCGGGACATCTCAAAACCGTGCATTCCGGCATTCAGTTCTTCGAGGAAGGGGAGGAGATGCTTGTTTCCCATGGCGTTGAAGCCATTGATGGAGCCGGTCATATCCATATTGATCACAGTATGGATGGGTTCGTCCTCATGCATTTCGACGTACCTGCGCGCACCCCACAGTCCCATCTCCTCGCCGTTGAACCAGACGAATTCGATAGTGCGGGCGTTGCCGGGGGATTCGGAGGCGAGAATGCGTGCGACATCAAAGAGGATGGCGGTACCGAGTCCATTGTCGATGCTTCCCTGCCCGATATCCCAGGAATCAAAGTGCGCGCCGATCACAATTTTTTCCTCGCTGGCACCCGGCAGAGTGCAGACGACATTGGCACTTTGCACCTCGGTGCAGTACGAGTTGGTCGTAATGCGCATGCGAACCGGCACGTTGCGTTCCAGCAGACGGTACAGGCGCTGTCCTTCCTCCCATGTGATACTGAACGCGGGTATGGGCGTGGGATCTCCCGAGAAATTCCCCATGCCACAGAGTACCATGCCGCCTTTCTTGTTGTTGATAAACAGTACGGCACGCGCTCCGGCGTTCGCTGCATTCCGTATCACCTCCATACGCAGCAGTGCATCCCGTCCCCCGAGTTTCTCCTGCGTGACAAGTGCGATGTTCCCTGCGATGTTCGTGCTGTCAAAGTCCTCGACATACCCGCGGTTGCACCAGGTGAGCGCCGTTTCGAACTCGGGCGTGCGATCGACATAGCCAAGTGCGACAGCACGGAAGACGCGATCCGATGGAGTGATCATGCGCACTTCGTCCTCGCCCCGCACCCAGCCAGGCACGGTGAATTTCTCCATCCGCGGTTTCAGTCCCTGTCTGAGCAGCTCTTCCATCAGAATCTGCATGCCCTGCTTGTTCTGCTTCGAGCCGATCCAGCGTCCCCCTGCCTCATCACTCAACCGCTCGAGCATGTCATACGACGCATTATCCAGAAAAGCAGAACCCATGAGCTGACGCTGCATGGCCGTGGACTGGGCGTGTGTCTGCGCCGAGACGAGCGCAAGGAGTGTGAGGAGTATCAGCAGTGGTGTACAGATAATGCGGTGTTGAAGCTGCATGGAACGTATTAAGTTAGGTGATTGGGTATCTGGAACTATGGAAAAATGGAAAAATGGAAATATGAAAATATGAATGTGGCACGGTGATATTTCCATTATTCGATCATTCCATCTTTCCATGGACTGCAAATTCATTCATGGACTGCGAATTCAGGGATTGCTTCCGTAAAGCCAGCAGGCGTCCGGAGACATGGCAGGGGAAGCAATCCCTGCTCCAGCTGAGTTTGGAATCTGCAATCTGCGATCTGCAATTTGAAATCTGCAATTTGAAATCTGCAATTTGAAATCTGCAATTTGAAATCTGCAATTTGA